>JBCCFC010000559.1:0-8616 GCA_039029935.1 Chloroflexota bacterium | reverse complement strand
ACTGCATGTTCTGTTTCGCGCTCGTTTTCGGCATAGAGGAAGATGTCGTCTACATTAATGATCCAGATTTTGATGAAGCACCACAACAAGTTGATACTGGTTGGCTCCAAGATGCATGGCAATTGAAACAGAATCAATATGCAGTGATTCGACGGCGTTATTAAACATAAAATCAAAGGATAAAAATTATGACCACAACAAGCAGTCAGCAAATCCCACCAGACGTCACCTTCATCTCGCTCGGCGCAGAAATCAACCGCCTCATGCAAGAACACCAAGTCCCCGGTGTCGCCGTCGGAGTCCTCTACAATGGGCAGACCTACACGGCGGGCTTTGGCGTCAACAACATCAACCACTCGCTGCCCATCACGGACACAACGCTCTTTCAAATTGGCTCGATTACCAAGACCTTTGTGGGCACGTTGCTCATGCGCATGGTCGAGGAGAATATGCTGGATTTAGATGCACCAGTTATCTCGTATTTACCTGAATTTCGCGTGCAAGACGAAAAAACATCCGATGAGGTGACGATTCGTCATTTATTGACGCATACGGCTGGCTGGGTTGGTGACTTTTTTATCGACACTGGTGAAGGCGATGATGCAACTGAGAAATATGTAGACCGGATGGCGGTGCTGCCACAGATTGCGCCGTTGGGGACTCACTACTCGTACAACAACGCGGGATTCTATCTTTGCGGTCATATAGTCGAAGCCATTTTCAGTTATATTGGTCCACCCAAAACCTTTGAGCAAGCCATGCGAGAAATGGTCTTTAAGCCCTGGGACTTGGCGCATTGCTATCTCACGCCAACAGATGTGATGGTCCATCGCTTTGCCACAGGACATCGCACAGGCGAGCAGGGTGCGGAGGTGATGACGCCTTGGCCGTTGCCGCGTGCATGTCAGGCAGCAGGTGGCATCATCACCAACGTGAGAACTTTACTTGGCTATACGAAAAAGCAGATGGACGTGGAGAACCACTTGCTCTCGGCAGAGTCTGTGCAGGCCATGCAATCACCACAACATATGCTTTGGGGCGAGAAAGAATCGGTCGGACTTTCATGGCATATCAACGACACGCATGGGGTGCGTGTGATTTCACATACGGGCGGCACAGTGGGGCAGATATCGCTGTTGGCGATGATTCCCGAACGTGATTTTGCGCTGGTCGTGTTGACCAATTCGATGGCCGGACGGCAACTCAATCCGGCGGCATTCCGCTGGGCATTACGGCATTATCTGGGCATTGAGCCCGTCATGCCCAAAAAGCGAAGTTCATCCGCTTTTGAACGCCTTCAATATACGGGTACATTCTCGCGACCATTAGCAGACATGAAGCTTACGTTGGAGAACGGTCAGCTGATACTCTATCAGATCAATAAGGGAGGCTTCCCGACAGAGGACACACCGCCTGCGCCATCACCCGAACCTGCTGCCTGTGATTTGTGTGGAAAGGACCGTCTATTGGTGTGCGAAGGGGATAACAAGGGTACGGTGATTGATGTGATTCGGCATGAGGATGGGTCGATTGGGTGGATACGAGTAGGGCGGTTATACGCAAAAGTTAAAGAATAAGGAGAAAACCATGACAAAGAAAAAAGTATTAGTGACAGGTGCAGCGGGTAAAGTAGCGGGGCAGGTGCTGCCTGCATTACGCGAATTGTATGATCTGGTGCTGCTGGATGTACGCACAATGAACCGCGATGGCGATGAGGTCGAAGGCGTACAGGTTGCGGATTTAACCGACACCAACCGTGACGGTTATCGACACCACTTTCAAGGCGTCGATGCGGTCGTACACTTTGCTTTTGTAGGCAATACAGACCCAGGTGCGCGGGATCATCCAGAGAAACGCTTTACCAACGAGTTTTTAAATGTGCAGATGGCCTATAATGTCTATCAGACCGCATTGGAAGAAGGGGTGCGGCGCGTGGTCGTTGCCAGTTCCAACCATGCAGCGGATTACTATGAGCCGCTGATTTTGGATGGCAAGATGGATTTTGTGGACCCCAATGGGCGCGCGCAGTCGGACAATTTTTATGGCTGGGCCAAGGAAACGTATGAGCATTTGGGATTTGTTTTCGCTGTAGGGAAACAAACACGCCCTTCTGGATCGTTTACAACAGGAGCGCGCCCTGTTTCAAGTACACAACTGGAAGTTGTCCAAATTCGTATTGGGGGACCGCGCGAAACCGATGTTGCCAGTTGTACGCTTGGTGATCTGCGCTGTATGCGTCGTGCCTTGGCTGTGTATATCAGTGATCGAGACATGCAACAGTTGTTTGTTAAGAGCATTGAGACGGAAGATATCCGTGATGCGGAAGGGATTCCTTTCCAAATCTTTTATGGCATCAGCGACAATTCACATGCCTTTTGGAGTATCACCAATGCACGTAAAGTCATTGGGTACGAACCAGAAGACAACAGCGAAGTTCGGTTTAAAGATATCATTGCGGCGCATATTGACGCGTCGCAGGATGGGTAGGCCAGTGGTCGGTAGGTCCGTAAGTCGGTGCTGATATACCGATTACCGATTACTGACCTACTGAACACAGTGGAGGACTGTCTGAAAACACATATGAACGATGAAGTAACCATTTTATTAGCAGAAGATAACCCTGAAAATATCACCACGATGTCTGATTATCTATCCTTTAAAGGCTATCGGGTTGTGCTGGCACTCAACGGCTTGGAAGCGTTAGAAAAGGTGCAGAGTGATCACCCCAGTTTGATTTTGATGGACATTCAGATGCCAAAGATGGATGGACTGGAAGCGATTCGGAACATTCGTCAAAATAGCTCATTGGACAGCATCCCAATCGTTGCTCTGACGGCACTGGCGATGAACGGCGACCGTGAGCGTTGTTTGGCGGCAGGAGCCAATGAGTATTTGAGTAAGCCCGTGCGGTTGCGTGTGTTGGCTGAGACGATTGAGGGATTGCTGGCATAAGCACTGTGGCTTTTCATTTCAAGAGGGAGGTTTATTGATGTCATTTAGTCATTTTAAGACGATTGATCAAGTGCAAAAACTATACGATATTGCACTTCAGCAGCAATCTATCATCACGCCAGAATCAATATCGCCTTCTACTGCCTTTGTCGAAAATCTAGAGTTTGATATGCAAAACGTTGATGTACGTGATGAGGCAGCAAGACGAGAAGCCATCATTTATCCATTACTACGCGAAATATTTAGACACCATGCTGATAAACTGTCTCTATTTAGTCATCGTCCGTTAGTGGTTGAAGATGACAGCACAAACTCTGCGCAAAAAGAGAAGATTAAACGCAGTGGTGTACCAGACTATTTGGTCAGTACGCGTTCGCCGCTTGGTCGAACTGTTATGGGCAAGCCGTTGCTCATTGTTGTGGAAGCAAAACGGGATGACTTTGATCTTGGATGGGCACAGTGCCTAGCTGAGATGATTGCTGCACAACGTTATAATGAGACCGATGAAATCCCCGTACATGGTATTGTCACAAACGGCCCTGCATGGGAGTTTGGTCAGCTCACACAAAAATTGTTTCTCCGTGAACCAGGTGTATTCCCGCTACGTGATTTGGATGGGCTGCTAGGTGCTGTGAAATTTGTCTTTAGCAAGGCAGAATTAGAAGCGGGTTAAGGTCGTTCCGGTTTATCGTAGACGACGTAGCACATCACCAACAAGCGGTAGTTTCAACAAAAACACGGCAAATTGATAGAAGTGGCCGGGCACAACAACCACCTGCCCACTTGACAATCCACGCAGCGACGCATCCACAACATCATCCGCCTGCATCCACAAAAACGCGGGCCCACGTGAGCGGCCAATTAGTGCGTATTCTTCGGTGTCGTGGAAGCCTGTGTAGGTGAAACCAGGACACAATGCTTGGATGCGTACACCCGATGATTTGATTTCTGATTGCAGCCCCTGTGAGAAATTGTTGAGATAAGCTTTGGTGGCACAGTAGTTGACGCCACCGCGCATATGGATGAATGCAGCGACCGAGGACACGTTGATAATCGCACCGCGTTGCCGTGCAATCATGGCAGGGAGGGCGGCATGGGTACACTGCATAGTTGCGGTCATGTGAACGTGTAGCATGGCGAGTTGTGAATCGAGTTTGGTTTCGACCAGTGTACCGAGTGTGCCAAAACCGGCGTTGTTGATGAGAATATCAAGGTTATCCTGTTGTTGAATACATTGTGAGACCGCATCAACGCCCGCTTTGGTGGCGAGGTCGGCGGTTAATGGGGTCGCTTGGATGTCGTAGGTGGACCGCAACTCTTCACACAAGGTCTCTAACAAGGCCGTGCGCCGTGCGACAAGGATGAGGTCATACCCTTCTGATGCCAATCGTCGCGCATAGGTAGCCCCGATGCCACTGGATGCACCTGTAATCAATGCTGTGCCGGGGTCGGATGCAGGATAGGCTGGTATGGTTCTACCTGTACGCATTCGCCGCCATAATGAGCGAAATAGCCACACAAGCGCAGCTAGCTTTACGATGTTTAAGATTGATTTCATGATAGATGATTAAGCGAATAGGGTTTTGATCAGATGGTTAAACGTCGCTGTGCCTTCATAGTCAACCTCAGACAGTACATGGTCAATGATGCCGGGGCCAAAGCGGTGGAGCAGTGTATAGGCCATCAATCGCCGATAGAAGCTACCGTCAAAGGTAGTGTCCGGGTTGTAGGACGTTAGCACCTCACGAAACATGGCATGGTCGCGTTGACAGAGGCCAAACCACAGGGCGACCCAATCATAGGCGGCAGCACCCACTTCGGCGTCGGCCCAATCAATCAACGCAGAAATTGTCCAGTCATTGAGATTGACAAGGCCATCGCCTTGGAGCAATAGTAGATGGTCCTCGGTCAGGTCGGCATGAAGCAACACCATCGGTTCGGTTTCATCCAGTAGGTCAGGCATCATCGTGTCGACAAATTCACGTGCGCCCTCGAGTACTTCTGGTGATAACTCCGTATCCTCTTCGAGTTCAGCGATAAAAGCGGCTTGACGTTTTTGCAAAAATGCCTGCCATTGGCGATGCTGATCGGCTGGCTTTGCTGGGAAGGATGTGCATTTGTCCAGTTTGCTGTCATGGATGACACGGATCATCTGCCCCAGTTCCGCACCAATTTTTAGGCGGTCATCAGCAGATAACTCGTCAAAGACATCGCCAATCGTATCACCCTCGCACCAGCCCATGATGAGATAGGGCCAGTCGATTTGATCCTCGGCAATGCCATCGGTGATATGGGTCGGCAGTCTGTGGAGCCGATAAGTCAGCAATTTATAGGCTTCGCGCTCCTTGCCAAAATCATCCGGCAGCATCGGTGGATAGATTTTCATGACCAACTGCTCTGATGGCAAGGTCACGATAAATACGGCGCAGGTGCCAGGGTTCCCGACCTCAATGGTTTTGGGAATGCCTAGTTCTTCCTTCTCGCAAATATCGACAATGAGACGTTGCCATACATCTACATCTGTAAACATTGGTCCCCATGTAGACCAATCTAGTTCTGATGGTAAATAGTTTGTACGCATAGATTGATTTTCTGTGTTAGACTACCCGGCATACATAGTTAGACCTTCGGGAGGTGACGGCAATGTACGTTGTACAAGCGCAATCCATCTTGTCACCCCTCGAAGGTCTCGCCACAGATGCCAAGTGGCGATTTTCTGTGTTACTCTAAGCTAAATAAGATTACGGTCTAAAGCCTACTACAGGTGTCACAGTAGAGCAAATTATCAACGGTGATCAGAGGAATAAGTGGGCCGCGTTTCCATAAAAAATGTCTTCAATCTGTGTGTCGCTGAGTTTCATGCGGTGGAGTGCTAACATCAAACTGCGCAGCGACTCAAGCCCAATCAAGACGGGCTGGAGGTTGATGTGCTTCTCGGCCAAATCCATCTCATCCGCATAAATCCAATGAAACGAGTCACCGATGGCAATACAGCGTCCACGCATGTGGCTGACATGAAAGTCCGTGCCGTAGAGCAGCCGCTCATGCCCCAGCGTGTCAATGATGGCCTCAAACGCCCCTGCTTCGGTCACAGCCGAGGTGTCGCACCAAACATTGGGTAGCCCTGCTAGGCTGTGGATGCCTTCAATCGTGTGCCAAGGGTTAAAGCCACGTGCGGCGTGTGCCAGAATCATGCGCATGTTGGGGTAGGTTTCACAGTAGTGGCGAATGGTTGCTTGGTTGATGGGGTCAGCGATGGCGCGATCACGGACCATGTGGAGTGTGACACTCAGCCCCAACTCGTGCGCCACTTGAATATGGCTCTCCGGCAGATAGGCTTCAATCGGTGATTGGAAGGTCGGTCCTTCGACTTGTGCCATGAGGTGGTAGGGTTTTAGGCCAACAAAGCCACATCGCTGTACTTCTTGGCGCACATAGTCAGGGTCCATTTGCGGGTCGATGATCATCTGACCGTAGGCAGCAAATCCATGTTGCTGACCCTTTTGGACTTCCTGCGCCACAAAATCGTTATTCGCTACCCGATCACCCAAAAAGGCCAAACCAAAGAAGAGGCCACCCAACGTGCGTTGATTGGGGTGAATCCAATTTACATAGTCACGATAGACATCCAATCCGATTGTTGACGGTGTATTTGCCAGTGAGGGTGGCATGGTCTCGGCGGTATAGTGTTCATGGCAGAAGAGATGAGCATGGGCGTCAAAAATTTTGTCAGGTAAATACGGTTCGACGTGACGAGCCACAAACTCGGCATCGGCTTCTATAAAGGTAAAAAACTGAGACTGGCTCATATGAAGCTCCTTTTAGCCTATAGTGCATTGATGGCAGCGCGCAATTCTGGGTCCAAGCCCATTTCCTCTGCCTCGAATGCTTGGTCGATGTGTGACAATTTGCGCGCCCCAACCAGCACAGACGAGACACCAGGTTGACCAATCACCCATGACAGGGCTAGGTTGACCATGCTACGGCCCGTTTCTGAGGCGATGTTGCGCAGTCCTTCCATACGCCGCATGGAGGCATCGCCCTTGTAGACATCCCAGTGTGCAGGCTTGATGTCAAAGCGTGTTCCTTTGGGCGCAGTGCCGACACTGTGATATTTGCCCGTTAAGAAGCCTGCCCCCAAGGGACTATAGGTGATTGAGCCAATCTCTTCCTCAGCGCAGAAAGGTAGTAACTCGGTCTCAATGTCTCGGATTGCCACGTTGTAGTTGGGCTGCACCGATTCCATGCGCGGCAAACCATGCACATCGGCCTGCCACAATGCTTTGCACACCTGCCATGCCATAAAGTTGCTACAGCCAATATAGCGAACCTTGCCCTGAGCAACCAGCGTGTTGAGTGCTGCCAAGGTTTCGGCTAGGGGTGTTTCGTTGTCCCACGCGTGGAGTTGATAGAGGTCGATGACATCAGTTTGAAGCCGTTGTAGGCTGGCCTCGGCGGCTTCAATGATACGATTGCCAAAGGGTGGTGATGCCTTGGTTGCAAGGACAATCTTATCACGGTTGCCCCGCGCGTTCAGCCATTCACCGACCACTGTTTCTGATTTTCCTTCGGCATATGCCTCTGCCGTATCAAACAGATTGAGTCCTCGTTCTAGGGCGTGGTCCATGATGGTGAAAGCGGTGGATTTGTCGATCTCGCGGTCAAAAGTGACACAGCCGAGTGCGATGGAGCTAACGGATAGGTCTGTGCGACCTAGCTTTTGATAGTGCATGGTTGGTTCCTCTGTATCTACTCAATATAGAAGTTCTGTAGAAGTTCGACTTTTGCTAAAAGTCGAACTTCTATCTCGATCCCCCAATTTGTGGTTATGGCGTACAATATTCGTCGTTGCTATAGACTTCCTCAACACCAATCACAGAGCCAGCCCATACAACAAACTCACTCAAGCCAACTTCGCTCTCTGGATTGCCCCAATCATAGGTATAGCCCAGGCGTGTCCACGGATAGCCATTTTGCTCATCATAGGAAATGCTGGTTTGATAGTTATACCACTCGGTGTGCTGTTCATAGTCTTCCGCAGATTCAAACTCGTCTTCTGATGGAACCTCTAGCCCGACAGTAGTATCGTCAACTTCTGGGTCAGGGCTAGGACGGAACAAATCGTCTGGATGCACCCACACCTCGACAAAACGATTTTTGCCATCATGGGGTGGTAAGCCGAGTAGCTGCTCCAACCGCAGGTCACGTGATACGTCTTCGGTTGCTGCATAATTCTGGCAGAATATCTGCGTTTGTGGCACGGCTGTCACCCAGATTTCGACCGCTAGCTCCATATCTTCGCCAACAATATCGTCGTATCCATTCCATGAAGTCCATGTGGACACCAATAGACGGCCATCTTCATCCCAAATTAAATCCTCATTCTCTGGGACCAAAGCGGTCAGTGTATCAACAATCTCATCAGGCTCGGCATCCGCAGCATCCACCACCGCATCCCGAAATGCCTCCTCCAACGGGTCTGCGGTCATATCGTCAGCAGGTTCCTCTGTCACCGGCTCATCTACACCTTCTGGTGCTTGGATGGGCTGGATGACACAAGCAGAAAGCAGCAGAACAAAAACACTACCCAGTAGAACCGGATAGAGGCGCGACCAAGATTTGTGTGTGGTTTGCGATAAACAAGAAAAATTAATCATGAATGTT
>JBCCFC010000558.1:0-8626 GCA_039029935.1 Chloroflexota bacterium | reverse complement strand
TTTTTCTCTCACTCCCCAGACTTGACTCTGATGCCCTCCTCGATGATGGCTCACAACCAGTCCAGCCTGACGAACCCCGTGTCACCGTCCTCACTGGCTTTGAACCGCTTCATGAGCGTATTTTAGCCTTGCTTGGACTCGACATTTCGCTTTTTGCGCGCCTGCAAACTGCTGAATCTTGGAAGGAGTGTGTCCTATGACTTAATTTTGGTTTCGTTAGATTCTTTATAAACTCATTTAGTGCTTATTAGTATCTTCGTGATACTTTCAGTCTTTATATATATCTTGATATTTTGATTTGAGTGCTTGACCGTTACACACTTTTCTTAATTCGGTTTCGCTCATATGTTTCAGCGAATGACCAGTTTCCCGTCGTCAATACCAATAATGATGGTTTTCTGACAAACATCCATATTCAAAATGAAGGATCACAGGATACAGAAGTGACACTTTCTTATACCCCTGCTGTTGTAAATGGCAAAACATTAGGTGCAGAATGTACCGAGACACAAGTGATTCCTGCAAAACAATCGAGTATCTTTGCAAAGGACAGTTTTGGTGTTGATACTGGATCACTCGACATTGCAAGTGATTGTATCCGCGGCATGTTATTTGTTGGTTCTGCATCGGTTACACACAATAGTACAAATCAGTTATTAGCGGGTGTCGGAATCCAACTTAAACCTGGCGGTAGCGGCGGTGCTTATGAGGGATTCTCGCCTACACAGGCAACTGATAGCGTGATGATGCCGTCAATCATGGATCGCAATGGCAGCTTTTACACTGGGTTTAGTATTGCCCACGCAGGTGGACCCGGATCGACGATCAACTGTACATTTAGTGATCATAGCCGTACATTCAGCGGTCAATTAGCTGAAGGTGGGGTCTTAATTGATGTTCAGAAAAACCAATTGGAGAATTTATATGTTGGCAATGCGATTTGTCGAGCAAGCGATCCAAGTACTAAAATTGTTGCCGTTGTCAACCAAATTGCGGATGGTAGCACAACAGATGAGTTTTTTGTCTATGAAGCAGAGAATACCTTGTCCGCTTAATAATTCGATGTTTTTGTCACTACTGCAAATGCGGGAGTGACAATACTGAAAAACTTAATTGACCATAGCCCCACCGCTTAATGCAGTGGGGCTATGGTCAATTAAATAATTTTCTATGACCATTTTTCAAAGGGCGCATTTCCTGTGAAAACCACCAAGACTATCATACATTTATTGTTCATTACAATAATTTGTCTTCTTTTCTATTTTTCATTGGGTAAAGTAGAGATTGTTATCGCAAAAAATTTACCAGCTCAAACGCAGTTTGACTGTTCGACCGTGAATACAATTCTGCCAACGGAGTGTGAAGCGTTGGTCGCTATTTACAATGCAACCAATGGGCCAAACTGGACAAACAACACGGGGTGGTTGGTAATCCAATCTCCTTGCACATGGTTTGGTGTAAGTTGTATGAATGGCAATATGCAAACTCTGGATTTATCCGAAAATGAACTTGTCGGTGTCATACCACCGGAGATTGAGAATCTTTCCTCTCTTACCACGCTTGATCTTTATTACAATCAGTTGACGTCGCTACCGCCAGAAATTGGGAATCTATCTTCGCTTAATTACCTTGCTCTCTATAACAATCAACTCGATGATATTCCACCAGAAATTGGGAATCTCCCCTCACTTACATGGCTTTACCTCAACGCAAACCAACTAAGCGATCTTCCACCTCAATTGGCTAATCTTCACAATGTGCGACACTTGGACCTGAGTTATAATCGAATTGCTGTTGATGATCCGGCCTTGCTGACCTTTCTTAACGCAAGAGATAGTGACTGGGCCAATACCCAGACCATTGCACCCATCAATTTGGTTGCAACCCCTCTATCCGAAACGAGCATCCACTTAGAATGGACACCAATTGATGCTCAATATAAACCTGGCTATTATGAAATTAGTGCCGAAATCAATGGAGAATTCGTTGTTGTAGGACAAACAAACAATCTGCAAAGGAACACCTACCTCATTCGTGATCTTCTACAAGGGATTACGTACCCTATCCGTATACGTGCGCATACACGACCCCATGCTGGAATAAATACACATAGAGACGCAGACGAAGATGACCAACGGAATGCGCTATGGAGTGAGTATAGTGAAGTTGTGTCTGCAACCACAAAAACAGAATTTGACGAATTTGAAGAGGATGACGCTTGTGAACAAGCTGGGCGGATTGAGCCAAACGAGTCTATCCAAACACATAATTTTCATGCGCTTAATGATACGGACTGGGCCGTATTCACTGCCCCCACACTAGGTATCTATCGTATTGAAGTAACCATACCACGCAGCTCGAAAGCTGATGTCGATCTTTATTACTACAAGGATTGTAATAAAATTTTTGAAGATCAATTTATCGATACTTTTTCACCCGGTGCACGTATAGACGTACAAGTTGACACTCCAGATGAACAATTTTACATCGAAATCAAAAATAATAACACTCAAGTCGGCTCTGATGCGACCTATAACCTATCTGTACGTAAGATGGCCGACTTACCAAGTACAGACCCCAACCCAGGAGGGGCTCTCTTGCCTCTAGCCCCTGGTCCGGCAATCGTTGTTGCGGGTCGCTATAGATTCCTTGATTTAGTACAGGGGCAGATTGATAATGTTGCATTAAATGCCTATCGTCTCTTCCGTAGTAAAGGACGCAATGATAGTGAAATTTTCTTTCTGGCAACTAATTCTGAACTACCAAACTTTGACGCCGATGCGACACTTCGATATCTTGAATATGGCATTATTGATTGGGCAAAAGAACATCTTCAACAAGAGAACACGCGCAAAGTTCTCACCCTTTATCTCGTTGATCATGGTGGTCCTGATGAATTTTATCTTGATCGCCCCAACGAAGAAATCTTAACGTCCAATGACTTACATAAGTGGCTGAGTATGCTAGAGGAAGAGATACCAGAGCTACTGGTCAATGTCATTATTGAGGCTTGTCGTGCGGGAAGTTTTATTTCGCAGGAATCTGGTTCCATTAGTAAAGCAAACCGTGTCATCATAACTTCATCCAATGAAAGCTATGACGCCTATGTAACCTTTGAAGGCGCAATTTTTTCTGATAATTTCATTACCTTTTTGTTTAACGAACGAAATTTAGGCTATAGTTTTCAAGAAACCCATAAAATTGTCCAATCACACTATCGGTCCCAAGAACCCTGGATTGATGCCAATGGGAATGGTATTCCTAATGAGCTAGATGATATATCCATAGCATCCTTGCGAGGATTCCATGAAGCCGGGACGCTAGGGGGAGATTGGCCGCCGTACATTGCCGAAGTCATCTATGATAACGATTCTGATGAAAATTCTCGAATCACTTTAACATCACAACATCACATCAATTCCACCGTTACATTCAAAGCAGAGGTGCGCCACCAAGATAATAATGATGCCATTAGCAAGGTTTGGGGCGTGATTTATCCACCTGACTATGAACCACCAAGCGATAATGCTGGTTCTGAGGGAAATAACGAGTTAAACCATGAAGAGTTGATTGTATTTGAATTTTCGCCTGAAACCGAAGAGCAAGATGCTTTGTTTGTCGGGTCATATACTGATTTTATACAAGCAGGTATTTATCGCGTCGTCATCCATGCAAAAGACAATGATGGATTGTACGCACAACCTGTGACAGTCCTAATAGATACATCGCATCGGGTTTTCCTCCCCGTGATCGTTCGATGAGATAGAAAAAATTGCCTTGGATGATTTTGCGAAAGCTGGATGTGCTGGTTGGTAAACTTTTGAGCATCATAGTCCCTGTTGTTGAGATTACAGCCGTAGATAAAATCTTAATGGTTATTGGATGATTTGTCAACAAAAGAACGAATGCTCTCTAGGGATTATTGTAAAAACGCACCCACCACTTTTGCAAACATTTCGGGCTGGTCATTGAACACCATATGTCCTGCTCCCTCAATCACCGCAAACTCCGCATGGGGCAACGCCTCCAAATAGGTACGGCTGGCCTCCTCAGTTTGAAAGTCGTCTGCCGCATGAACAACCAACACAGGGGCTTTCACCACATCCATCGCCGGACGATAGTCATGCCGTTGCCCCATGCTAAAATACATGGCATGAACCATCCAGCCACCTGCCTGTCCTGCTTCGGGCAATGGTGTATCCGCATCCCCTGTTGCCGCCACATAATAGCGGGCAAACTCGTCGTTGAGTGCCACCAACTCGGCGTCAGAACGACTGAAAATGTTCCCAAAGTCAAAATATTGTTTGTACCATGCCTGATAGTCGGCCTGCATCGCATCGGGCAATAATTTCTCAATGCTATCAAATAGACCCGATACCTCCATTGGCATCAGCAAGAGCGGTGCAGGTGTCACCAACACCAACGCTTCCACATGCTCTGGGAATTCGGCAGCATAGAGCGCTGCTTGAAATGCACCAAAGGAGTGTCCAATGATGATCAATTTCTCTTCACCCAAAATTTGGCGGATGCGCTCAATGTCAGCAAGCTGTGCTGGCAACCCCAATGTCTTCTCCAAGCTCATCATGTTCTGATAGTAGTTTTTGGATTCAAAGGTGTCGATAGGGCGGGTAGACCGTCCTGCACCACGTTGCGCATAGTAATGAAATTGGTAGTCATCGGCCAACGCATCCAGCCCAGACCATGCCTCGCGATAGGGTTGTCCGGGGCCACCATGAATGATCAGAACGTTACGACCCTCACCCTGTGCAAAGTGGTGTAGTTGGATGTTCGGTTCGACCAGCCAAAAATCATCACCAGCAGTTTGCGCGGGTGGTGTAAGCGGTCCCCGTAGCGTATCCGCTGCGCTGACCATGCCTGGTTGGTATAGCGGTTGCCCCATGCTATACCAAAAGTAGGCACCCGCACCAGCCCCCAAAACGACAACAGCACCGACCGCCCACAAGAGTATTTTGATCATATCTTTGTTCCTTACTCTGCTTCAAGCTGGGTCATAAACCGTTCGAGCCACCCTATCTCCGCCTCAATCATCGTGCGGCTATAGTCAAACATCGCTTTGGCCGTTGGGGGCAGCGGCTGCTGATGCGCCTCTTGTGCCTCAATATTTGCTAGCCTTGCCGCCAGTGCATCCCGATTTTCGACCAACGCCGCCAACACATCCGCCGTTGCCAAGCTAGGGAGGTTGGCTAACCCCAGATAGAACGGGCTGTAAAAACGATGGGGTCCAGCCAATGCACGGCGACTCTCCTCAAGACACGCTGTTTGTCCAGCCGTCGTGATTGTATAGATTTTACGCGCTGGCCCTCGTCCCGCTGCTTGTTCGGTACGGCTTTCGATAAAACCGTTTTTCTCCAGCTTTTTGAGCAGATAATAAATGGATGAAAACCCAACCTCGGTCCATTCGCGCATCCCACGTGTCTCAATGGTCTGTTCAATGTCATACCCATGACGTGGTGATTCCGCAATTAAACTGAGAATGGCAAATTCTGCATTTGTAATACGAATATCCTTTCACTAGATTATTCTAATACTAGAATAATATTTTGTCAAGTAATTTCAGTCAACTAAGGCCATTCCACAAAAATAAATACTCGCGGAGTAGGCACTCTCTAGTGCCGGATTTCTCGTGTACGACCCGCAATAGAGATTGCTAACTCCGCGTTTCTATGGGTAATTTATTTTGTGGAATGGCCTAAATATCCAGTAGGGAGAATGAGGTTAATCACGATTACATTGTTGACAAATCACGGGGAGATAAACTACATGAGTTGTTGGCATCGGGGTTGGCGTTAATATCAATGTCGGTGTCAATGTTGGCGTTACAGTCGATGTCACCGTTACAGTCGATGTCGCCGTTGGTATAGCGGTCTTCGTTGGTGTCTGTGATGGTGTCGCCGTGAATGTAGGTGTCAATGTCGGTGTACTTGTTGGCGTCGGCGTAAATGTATGTGTCGGCGTTGGTGTGAACGTGGGAGTGGGAGTTGATGTTGGCGTAAACGTAGGCGTATTGGTCGGCGTCGGTGTGAGCGTGAATGTTGGTGTATTGGTCGGCGTCGATGTAAAGGTCGGTGTCGGTGTTGGCGTAGTGGTCGGCGTCGGTGTCATGACCTCGGCAACGACGGCAATACGATAATGGTTGACAGTTTGCTCTTCACCAGAGGTGTCATTCTCTTCCTCTTGATATAAAAAGGTGACTGTGCGTTCAGTCTCATCCAGTGTGGTCGCCAAATTATCGGCAATTATATTGCCATCGCGGTCCACAGCACTGACAACAACGCCCTCGGAGAGGTCCCAGTAATAGGTCAGATCAATCCGTAACGCTGTATCGGCACCGACAGGATGATAGACGTTAATATAGGTGGGGACATGTTCAAGTACCATGTAATGCTCCCCGCCGACCAGTGCTAGGCCATTAAACTGATCCCGAAACACGCCAGCCGTGATCTGGTTATCGCCATTCAAGGCGACAAAGCCATTAGCGGCAATATCGGTGGCGAAGTCTGACAGTGTATAGGTTTGTGTTAGATGCTGATTGGCAATAATCGTCACTAGCCCATAGGTCTGCGTATCAAAGACGCTCTGTTGAACATTCTCCCCCGGCGACTCATACGATTTCAACGGCTTACCCGCATACGCAGCCCCGACGACCCGCTGTAACACCGAGACAAAGCGCAGCCACGCATCATCAGGGTCAGTCGAGTTGCTCACGCTCCAGTCTAGCCGTTGCATCATGCCAAAGAGCGTGTTAAAGGAAAGGATGGCTTTGGATGTGCTGGTATTGAGTTGGTCGAGGTTGTGTTGATAGAAGAGTACCTTGTCGTGAAAGAGCCATGTTGCCAGTGGATAGGGTTCCCAGTCATCCGCACCCCAGCGCGAATCCGCATTGGCATACCCTGTCATCACCGAGCCATGAAACCCGACCTCGGTCTGCGCCAGCCGATCCCACCCCATCTCGGTCATCAAACAACGATAGGCGTAACGTTCGGTATGGTCCAGCCAGCCATCATAATAGGCCAGTGGGTCTGGAGCAGCCATGTTGAAATCGCGTCGCCAATAGCGCGCCCCCATCTGATCCTCAAAGATACAATCGACAGGCACGTCCTCTGCCCACGCCGTCATCAGCGACTCCAACCTATCCTTGACAAAGGGTGCATAGGGCGACACCATATAGCCCGTGAGATTATTGTAGACTTCGGTGATGAACTCATGTGCTTCGTTTTCAGCGACAACATCTTCCAACATAAGACCCGTCGGTAGCTGTTGCAGCGTTGGCGATTGCGGGTCCCACCATGTTGGGTTGGTGTAGGGCATCACCAGCATGTCACGGCTCTGCGCATACTCGACCATTGTACGGAAATCAGCGGTTGTTCCCCACTCTGGGGCGGGTGGTAGAAAGTCGGGGTAATTTACATCAAAGCCACCCTCCTGAAAAGCAACGGGATGCAATAGCATGGGGCTGGGCAGATTGTCGAGAATGTCCGGCCATTGCGTAAAGGGACGACCGAGTTGGTCAACGCCCGCTTTGAGCAGTGGGGCTTGGATGAGTTTGTTTAAGAGCGATGGCTCTAGCTTCTCGGTTAAATTAGGATACCCATCGATCTGGTTATCAATGCGGTAAGCCATGATGGTACTTTGCACATCATCACCAATATGAATGCGGATGACAGGACTGACCCATATGTCTTGGTGTTCGGTATATGTTTCAAAAGTGTGATAGAGGAAGAAAGTTCCGGCCTGTGAATTGTCATCGTCGATAAAACCTAAGTTGACGGGTTGGATGCGGTTGGGTGCAGGGTTGATGCTATACATCGTGAAGGTGGTGTCGTCCAGTTTCAAGGCTAGATAATCGGCAAAGGCATCAAAGCTGGGATAGAGCGGGACGTGGGTTTTGTTGTTTAAAAAAAAGCTGTGGTTGAACTGCACACCGGGCAGCACAAAGGGCGCATATCCAGCATCGACATCGTTGTCCTGCATGAGCAAATCCGAGGGGAAGAGTACATTTTGCATGGTCACGCCCCAACTATTTTCGATGGTCAACTGCATATCAAAGTAGGATTCGGTGGAGGCGGTGACAGTGATGGAGGCGTCAATGCGCTGACCCGGAAAGAGCAGCAAGTCCGTGTCGCCACTGTAGCGTAGTTTGAGTGTGGATGTTTCCGGACGCCACGTGTAGCCAAATTCATTCAAGGCAGAGGGCGCATATTGACAGCCGCCAATATAGTTTCCAGGGTGTGTGTTGCCACCGTTCTCTTGTGGAAAGAGCGTCCCCCACAGACAACTACCGCGCGACTGCACATCAATGTCTTCACCGTTGGCCTCATCACGCATCCCCAAAATGGACCCATTGACTTTGCTAAACACCACCGCGTAATTCCCGTTGTTGATGGACATGCGGTCTGGCAGCGAGTCGTCAAACTGGATGCGGTTATTTTGAGAATGCGACGGGCCACTCTGGAATAGGCAGAGCAGTAGCAACACACTCAAAATAAAAAAGCGAGATAGTTGTTTGGTTGATGAAAACATGATGAATGTAAAAAACGCGGATATGTAAAAACGCGGATAAAATAGTGTAGCGGATTGAGGGCGCGCGGATTAGTATCGAAATCTA
>JBCCFC010000557.1:0-8639 GCA_039029935.1 Chloroflexota bacterium | reverse complement strand
GTTGTTTTGGATTTTGGACTTTCTACGTGTAGATTATCCTGCTTGGTTGTTTGAGTATTTTCAAT
Source organism: Chloroflexota bacterium (assembly GCA_039029935.1). Lineage (GTDB taxonomy): Bacteria > Chloroflexota > Anaerolineae > Caldilineales > Caldilineaceae. The sequence continues at coordinate 8,574 of JBCCFC010000557.1, read as the reverse complement.
TGGCTCATCAATAATTTCTATTGACTCTTCTTTAACCAGCAGTCCATTGGGATTGTCCTCTGATATAACCAGTACATTATCCAGAAAATGATAAAATTCATTAGCGGTTTCGTTATGATCACCTTCAAAAATTTGGGCAAGGGCTGTGGCTGTAAAGGTTCGCCCCTCCTGCGCACCCAAGGCCAACTGTTGTTGCCGATATTCAAGTTGTGAGGGATTAACATCTGAATTTGTGTGCTTACATAGATATTCAAGATGTGTTTCTACATATCTGTGAATCTGTTGTAAAACAGTTTTATCCACATTGCCAAGAAATCGCCATTTATACGTCCGTCGCTCCGGTCTTACTACCCAGTTTTGGTTGTAATCTGAATGGTACTCCTTGGCCCACCAAGGAGCCTTACTCTTTGTCCATTTTGCCCACCACATGTTCACTTGATCTGGGTTGCCATGTGTTACCTCATACAGAACCCGCGGTACATCAGGGGCAGCATACCCCACCCATTCGCCAACCTCTGCCAATGTCATATCCTCTAATGTCCACCATTGTCCTAGCGGTGTTGTCGTTTGCCCACCGATTTTGCTTGGCACACAAAAACTCTGTGCAACAGAGAAAACTTTGCTTAATTGGTCATCTTCATTGGCGTGAAGATCGAATTGGGGAAGAACGTTTGGCCCATCTTTTACCGTAACAACCCACAACATGGGTGTATCACGCAATAATAGCTTCACATGGGTTGTCAAATGATATAGTAGTGAATCTTTTGCTTCATCAAAATTATCAATAAGGAGAACCAAAGGAATGGAGCCTTCTTGACTCGCTTTGCGGAGTAACATCTCAAACGCTTCAATCCCGTTTGCAGTGCTATCTCTAGTTGGCTCAACGTTATTTATGGTTGTTTGCGCGTTCATCCATTCTTGAATAGTCGCAGAGGAATCGATGATAGCCGTGAGCATTGTTACTAGATTTTCAGCCAACTTGCTCGGGTCGCCCATCAGCGTCAAAGGCAGCAATCCATTAATAAGTTGCACCGCTGAGGACATATTAAAGTCGCGATCATGCGAAAGTGTACCATTGTCAAAGCGCAGGTTGATGATGCGTTTGGCATACTGATTACCAACCCTTGCAGTCAGATGTTTCCCAAACTCTTGTAATGTTTCACTCTCACCACTACCATCATATCCATTGAGAAAAATCATCTGGCCTTGACCCGTTTCACGCACCGTCTCGAACACATCGAGTGCCGCATCGACATACTGTGTGCGGATACGCGGGTCTGGTCGTTCAGCGGTTTGGTAAACTTTCATGATGTCTGGTTATTCCTTGCACTACTCTGGTGTGAACAAAATCTCACTCAACCGTTTCAAAATCTGCAACACCACATACAACTCATTCCCCGGCGTCCGTAACGCAAATGGCCGTGAGGTCGCATACCGCAGCCCCTCTGTATTATGTGCGACCTTGACAAAAATGAAACTCCCGCCATTTGTAATCATGCCATAATTTGGCTCGCCTTTCTCCAGATTAGGGCTTGCCAACATATACGATAACATTTGCGCAAACCCAGATTCCAGCGAGTAGGCGGGGCGTTTGGACTCAATGACCATTACCCAGAGGTGTTCTCTTAGAATCAGAACATCAATTTTGCCCTCAATCAACAATTCATCCTCATTTTTATCAGCATCATCGTCTGTCGTTGATAGCTGGATGGGCTTTTCAGACTGCATCCGAAAGGGCTGTAGATAGAAATTGGCAAGAAGTAGCAACGGTGACAAGATCGCTAGTTTAATTGTATCCTCGATAATGGGTGGATGCTCAACCAAATTGAGATAGCCTGCACGAGTTTTATCTAATATTCGCTTATCCTCATCGCTAATCTCGGGCAAATTTGACTGCCACTCATCAAAAAACTCAACCGTTTCGGTCATGTGCAGACCAAATTGCTTTTTCAGATCGTCTAATGTCACATCTTTTGCATTGATTTTTCTTGGCATTTGCTACTCCTCTATAATTACAACGGGTAGGATGCTCGTGTTACGTTCACGCTCGAATCACCGTCACCGTCTTCCCATTCGGCGTCACCTCCATCTCAGTCGTCGTCCGCTCGCTAATATCCGGCAACCCACTTCGTTGGTCAAAAATCACCAGCCACCCCGTCTCCAATCCTAGCCCGTTGAGATACCCTTCCAGTTGTTCCAGCCCATCATTAAGCGGGTCTTTCTTGCCATCACGCCAGACCTTTAGCTCCATCCCCATGCACAAATCACGATAATACAGGCACATGTCCATGCGCCCCATGCCGATAGCATACTCTCTGTCGAGCCACCCTTCACCATTGACCACCCGATGAAGAAAGGCCATCATCACCAAATGGGGTGCAATTTCATGATAGGGTGCGCTCTCTAGAAGTGGTTGTCCGTGTCTGCGCCAAAAATTGAGAAAGGCATTGAGCAGTTTTTCTGGGTTGAGTGAACCGTCAGTGTTGAGCCATGTAGGCTGGATGCTGGGTAGAGACGACTGGGGGACACTTGCCAATTCGCGAGGCAACACTTCTTTATAAATGGGGTTAGCAATTAGAAGTCCACTGCCATTTTCCTGTTTGACCAAGCCCAAATCAGTGACATAATCAATGTCATCCCGAGGAACGGATTGCAATATGTGGCCTGCCATGAGTGGCTCGATGACATGACGGACACGTGGCTCTTGTAGCTTGTCGGCCAATGAATCTAGGTGGGTGTGACGCCGTTGAATAATTTCCTCTTTGGCCTCGTTGACATGCGATAGTAAGATTGGTTGTGTCTCATCTCGAACCAGTTCATCAACACAAAGAGCAGCCAGCGAATTCACCAACCAAGGTTGCCCTTGTGATAGATGGTAAATTTGTGCCATCGCTTCCGGTGTAAATATCTGTCCTGTTGCATTCGTGTGTTGCCGGAGCAGCGTGTTGACTTCCTCTTCAGTAAAGTTTCGCAATGTGATTGAGCGTACAGCAATATTAAATGGGCTTGGTGAGTTTAGTCGATCTTTACCACCAGATTTCACTTTGTAATCACGCACATCTCGGAGTCCAATGACAGCCAGTGAGAGTGGGAATCCTTTTGGGCGACGGTAATAACCCGAACGTAACTGGCGGAGGGCTGCAATCAAAGCTTTGTCCTCTAGAGCATCAATTTCATCAAGAAAAATGACAAGCGGACGCGATGCATTAAGCGTCCACTTACTTAGAAACACGTTAATCAAATTCCGATCTGACTCATCTGGCTTCCAAGCTTCTGGATGAAGCTCCTCGGGTAATTGGGTACGAATAGAGTATTCCCATTCACTAATGATATTGCGTTCTGCTTCCAAAGGCTGGTTGGAATAAGGTGTCCCTACTTCCATTGACAGTACAACACTGATGTATCTGCCCGATTCTGTCAGTTCTCGTGCTAGACTCAGCATTGATGTTGTTTTACCTGTTTGACGCGGTGCATGAACGACAAAATACTGTTTTTTTTGAATCAATCGGTTTATTTCAAATGCCTCCAGCCGCTCTGTTGCTGGCAACATGTAGTGATCTTCAGGGAAACAGGGGCCTGCCGTATTAAAAAATTTCATTTGTTCCTCTCAGATGAATTGCGAACAACAGCCATGCATGGCTCTCACGCGTTCTATTATAACAGAAAAGCGGCCTAAATAGCGAAGGTGAACCATGCATGATATAATGACGCCACAGGGTGGAAGAGTTGAAGGGTTGAAGGGTTGAAAGATTCACTATACACTAATCACTCCTTCCACCTTTCAACTTTTCAACCGTTCAACCCCTCAACTAAGGATTTAGGTATGAACAGAACTGAGTTAGTCGATTATCTCGACAGCTATCTCCGCATTGCTGAAATCAAGGATTATGGTCCACAGGGGTTACAGATTGAGGGGCGTGTGGAGGTCAACAAAATTGTTGGGTTGGTGGATGCGGGGTTGCCCTGTTTGGAGGCGGCACTAGAACATGAGGCAGACTTGATGCTGGTGCATCATGGTGTGTTTTGGGGGCCAGCAAAAAAACTGAGTGGCGGCTTTGGGGCATTGATTCGTCGTTTTATTGAGACGAACCTCAATCTCTATGCAGCCCATCTGCCGTTGGATGCACACCCTGAAATCGGCAATAATGCAGAATTGGCGCGACGGCTTGATGTAACCATTGAGTCGTGGTGGGGTAAGGTCAACGGTGTGAATCTGGCTGTTTATGGAACAACCCAGCAGCCAATCACGTTAGAAACATTTGTTGAGCAATATCAAAAAAATGTCGGTCCAGTTGACTTGGTGCAAACACATGGACCCACAATTGTGCAACGCGTTGGCATATTAAGTGGTGGTGGAGCAAACTACATCGAAGAGGCCGCCGCAATGGGATGTGACACGTATCTGACGGGGGAAACCAGCCAAGCTCAGTATTATGATGCACTACGCGCCGGAGTTAATGTCATTTACGGCGGGCATTATATGAGTGAAACCGTCGGTGTACAGGCACTCGGCCAACATCTGGCTGACACCTTTGGCATCGCCTTTGAGTTTGTCGATTTGCCCACTGGGATGTGATATGAACGATAGTACACACAGCAGTGAGGGAGAATCTGGTGATACGAAGTTTGCAATTGAGCTTTTTAACAATTCTTGCTATGTTTGTGGTTTTGCAACTTGTGCCCATTGAACGATCCAATCCAGCGGTCACGCGTGAAATTCGGTGGGATTCGCAAACCACAAAAACATTGGCGCAACGTGCCTGTTATGATTGTCATAGCAACGAGACAACATGGCCTTGGTACGGCTATATCGCACCCGTTTCTTGGCTTGTCAGTAATCACGTGAGCGATGGTCGCGAGAGTCTCAATTTTTCCGAATGGAACCAGCCCAATGGGTCGCCTGTGGCCGTGCTGGGGACAATCCGGGATGGAGATATGCCATTATCTGAGTATGTGATGATGCACCCGGAGGCGAAACTGACCGCTGATGAGATGCGTCTGCTAATCGAAGGGTTGGATCGCACGATGAAGGCTGATCCACCCATTAAGAAATAAACACAGCGCAAATTCTGCTGTGATACTCTGCAACTGCATAACAGTTTTGCCAAACGTGCTGAATCAATGTACAATGGACAAGAGAGGGTATTAGAGGATAGCATAATCAAAACCTTTTAAACTATTTCCAAAGTGCATTATCGATCACAATTATTAACAAAATAGTTATGTTACTAAACACAAGAGTGAGGAGGATGTCCACAGGAAGTGGGCATCTAAATCAGTAAACGATAGTCATTTCAACCAAGCGTCATCTGTGAGACTAACCAACTTACAAGGATTCGCCAATTGACTTCGGATTTGAGACTGCTTCCTAACGTCATTCCAATTTGACAGTTTTGATAAACTGTTAAATTGGGTGGCGTTTTTTTATTTCAATTTCATTACGCAAGCATTTGAGACAAAACCTTTGGGAGGTGACAACACAATATACTCGTTGGACAATCTATTTTCCGTCGCCTCCCGAAGGTTGGGTTACGCGTGTAAGTAATGAACATAAATTTTAAAAACATGGAGAAACCAATATGACAACGGACTATAGTGTAGCTGGATTTGATGCCGTCGGTGTTGCATCGGGCATCAAGAAGGATGGCGCATTGGATGTGACCTTGATTGCCAGTCGTACACCATGCAAGGCCGCAGCGACCTTTACCAAGAATGCATTTCCTGCGGCACCTGTGTTACATGGGCGTCGGCTGCTCGAATTTAATCCTGAGCAAGTGCATGGTGTAGTCGTCAACAGCGGCAATGCCAACGCCTGTACAGGTACAGTGGGGGATGCCAACACCAAGTTAACGGCAGAAGAGGTGGAAAAACAACTTGGTGCCAGTGACAATTCGATGTTTGTGATGAGTACAGGTGTTATTGGTGTGCAATTGCCCATGGATGCGCTGCTGGGTGGCATTCCTGATGCTGTGCAGAAACTTGGCTCGACCAGCGAGCATTGGGAACTGGCGGCCAAGGGTATCATGACCACCGACCTCGTGCATAAAATCGCGACACGCAGTTTAACATTGGGTGACAGTGATATCAAACTCACTGGCATTTCCAAAGGGTCGGGCATGATTCATCCCAATATGGCAACCATGCTGGGGACAGTGGTCACGGATATCAACATGTCGCAGCCACTTCTGCAAGCAGCGTTGAGCTATGCCGTTGATCGCAGTTTCAACTGCATCACGGTTGATGGCGACACCAGCACCAATGATACCATGATTTTGCTGGCAAATGGTGCGGCGGGCAATGCGGAGATTACCGATGCGGATAGTGCCGATTTTGCTGAGTTCCAGGCGACGTTGACCGATATCTGTATTGAACTAGCACAGGCCATTGTCCATGATGGCGAAGGCGCAACGCGTTTTGTTACCATCCAAGTCAACGGAGCCGTTAGTGACGAGGAAGCGCATCTGGCGGCAAGTACGGTTGCAACAAGCCCGCTCTGCAAAACGGCCTTTTTTGGGGGTGATGCCAACTGGGGACGCATTCTTGCTGCCGCTGGTCGCTCCGGTGCGCAGATTGACGCATCCAAATGCGCACTGTTTATCAATGGGGGTGCGGATGCCAATACCCGCAGTGGTGAGTTGCAGATTGTCGACCAAGGGATGCCGCTGGATTATTTGGAAGGTGATGCGGCTGCTATCTATGCTCAAGCCGAGATTGATGCCCGCATTGAGTTGGGGTTGGGTGAGGGTACAGCCACTGTGTGGACGTGTGATTTTAGCTATGAGTATGTGAAGATTAATGGTGAATATCGCACGTAAAAGGTTTTAACCGGAAGGGTAGGAAGAATGTTGGTGCCGAATTTCTTCTTGCCCTTCTTTTGTTTTTGTTCCGTAGAGTTTGACATCTTTTACCGCATCTACTATTATCAGTACCATATGGCTCAAATTAGTACAGATCAGTTCATTGAACAAATGACCAAACGCAAAATGCTCCTACCAGCCCTCCTATTCTGCCTCAGCCATCAACCCCTAGCCTTCCTACTCGGTCAAAGCCTGCACGTCATCGCACCCATGACCCAGCTATTGGGCGAACAGCGGCTATCGACATGGGCAGACCTGTTGAGTGATCCCAATGGACCAAAGACACTGTTACAAAGCATGGAAGCACATCTCAATTCTAGCGATAAGGCATAGATATGTATTGGAAGAAGACAATATCCAATGTGGTTCAAAGCTGGCAGGCAAGCACGGAGGAGCAGCTTGAGATGGGGCAGCGGCCCTTGGTAGAGCTAGGTGTGAGCCACCTCACGAATGATGCATTGCATAGCTTGGTGGCGTACCAACTGCTCTATGCCAATCGTCATGCAGGGGATGGCTCCTCTACGCTGTTGTTGAGTGGTGGTCATGCCGTGTTATGGCTGGCCGCGCTCTTTGACGATACACCTCAAACATCACCATCACATCCACTGGCATCACAGACATCTGTTATCTACGCAGGAGCAGACCATGCAACATACATGGGGTCGCTCTCGACGATGACCCCGATGATTCCGTTGACCGTATTTAGCCACGATGCGCGTATAGGCAACCTCATGGCGGATGGTGACGACGCGTTATTCCGTAACCCCACACGTCTATCCTTTACGCGTCAGCTACCGACCGAACTGGCAAGCTGGTTTATTGCCATTGCTAAACCTTCTGTGCCAACAGTCTGGTCGGCTCTACCCTTTGCTGTGCTGGATGCGAGTCAACTGAATTCTCGCTACACGAATATAAAAATTTCGACAACGCACTCGCAGACATCTACTTATGATCCAGTGTTGGACATCTCGGCATATACCACCACAGCGATAAGCCATAATAACTGGCTGGCCTGGACCATCATTGCGCTGGTTATTGCATTATTCCTGCTTGCCCTGATTGCCTAGTCTATGCAGACATAGTATTATACAGCCATGTTCAACTTTTTTTCGCAAAAAACACCAACCGGGTCTGTCGGTGTACCGCGCCCGACAGTTGGCCCAACCTATCTTGCTATTTTGATCTTCATTGGCTGTCTGGTTCTCATCTCGCTGGATCGAGCCAATCTTCTGCCCTTTCTGCGACCTATCACAACTAAGTTGTATTTGTGGGCCATGATTCTGAGTTGCTTTGCTCTGCTTGCAGGCGTCATCAATGTTGCATGGGTACACTTGATGCGAATTCAATCAGGCGATAATGAGTGGCCTTATAGCTTAATCCTGCTTGCCACGCTTTTTATCACCGTTTGTATGGGGTTGCTAAACCCACTCGGCACACAGCAGCCAATTCTTGAATGGATATTTTTGTATATCCTGACGCCCATCCAATCATCGCTCTTTGCGATTATGGCCTTTTTTATCCTAGCCGCTGCCTATCGCTTTCTCCGTCTTGACGCACCGGGTGGTGTATGGCTACTGACAGGGGCATTGTTGATTTTACTGGTTCAGACACCGATTGTGAACCGCTATCTGCCTGATGCCATCAAGACAACGGCCAACTGGGTGTTGACACAACCTGTGATGGCAACCCTGCGTGGTGTGGTGATGGGCAGCAGTGT
>JBCCFC010000556.1:0-8641 GCA_039029935.1 Chloroflexota bacterium | reverse complement strand
CGCCGTGGCAGGGCCGTCCTTGGTCGAGTTGTGGTAGGGTCATGTTCTGCAGGTCAAAAGGTTGGGCTCGGATGTAGACGGGCGGAGGGTGAAGGGTAGTAGCTGGACGTACGTATCAGGGAAGGAAACCAATGCAAACACAACAATTACTAGATTGGCAAGACCCACAAATTGTGGAACGAAACAAGGAATATCCCAATGTTGGGTTGCGGCCATTTCGCACACTCAACGATGCCTATATCAATGAACCCGCCAGCCCACGCGACTACACCACCAACATGGGCAACTCGCCCGTCGCACCCTTTGTGCGTTCACTGGATGGTGAATGGCGATTTCACTGCGCACCCAATCCGGCGTCGGCCCCAGCCGATTTTGAGACACCTACATTTGATGACAGTACATGGGACACAATTCCCGTGCCAAGCAACTGGCAGCTACAGGGATACGATGTGCCACGCTACACCAATGTGCAGTACCCATTCCCCATTGACGAGCATTTGACGGTTCCAGTCGAGGACAACCCAACGGGGTCCTATCGACGCACCTTTGAGGTCCCAGCAGATTGGGTGGCGCAGGGACGGCAGATTTTTCTCAACTTTGATGGTGTGGACTCGGCCTTTCATCTGTGGATCAACGGCCAAGCGGTTGGATATAGCCAGGATAGCCGTGTTCCTGCCGAGTTTGACATCACCGACTATGTACAGGCGGGTGAGAACGTGGTGGCACTGCGTGTCTATCGCTGGTCAGATGGCTCCTATGCCGAAGACCAGGACATGTGGCATCTCAGCGGTATCTATCGCACGGTCACGCTCTGGTCTGCCCCCAAAGTGCGCATCAAGGATTACTGGGTTTACACCACCTTTGACGATGACTTTAGGGATGCCGAGCTACACATCCGCGCAAAGGTTTGCAACCTAAGTGACAAGCCGACCAAGGGCTACACCTTTTATGGCGCACTCTATGACGCCGACGGCAACGCTGTCTTTGACATGCCGCTGACAACACTCTTCATGGCTGAGTCCGGCGAGGAGATCACGCTTGAATTGAGCAAAGGCGTCAGTGAACCTGCACAGTGGTCTGCCGAGGAACCCAATCTGTATTCGTTGATTGTATGGATTACACCACCGGGCAGCAACCCAATTCACATTGAACGGACCCGCGTTGGCTTCCGACAGGTAGACTTAATCGGCGGGCAGATTCATGTCAACGGTCGCCCTGTCACCATGAAAGGTGTCAACCGGCATGAGCATGACCCTGACACGGGGCACACAGTCAGCGAAGAATCCATGATTGCTGACATCAAGCTGATGAAGCAGTACAATCTTAATGCCGTGCGTAATAGTCACTACCCTTGTGATGACCGCTGGTATGACCTCTGTGATGAGTATGGGCTGTATCAGTTTGACGAGGCCAACCTAGAGTCACATGGCGTTTGGGGTCAGCTTGCCAACGACTCCAAGTGGGAGACGGCTTTCTATCAACGAGCGGTGCGCATGGTCGAGAGCCGTAAGAATCATGCCAGCATCATCGTGTGGTCGCTGGGCAACGAGTCTGGTTATGGCCCTAACCATGAGGTGATGTCCGACTGGATTCGCGCCAATGACCCCACGCGGCTAATTCACTATCATCCTGCCGAATCCGCACCAACCATCGACGTGCTTGGCCCCATGTACCCCAGCGTCGCCAAAGTCATCGAGATGGCCGAGGACCCAGAGGAGACGCGCCCCATTGTTATGTGTGAATACGCCCACGCGATGGGCAACAGCAACGGCAATCTCAAGGAATATTGGGAGGTGGTGGAGAAATATCCCCGTGTGCAGGGCGTCTTTATCTGGGATTGGGTGGATCAAGGACTGCGACGAGTCAACGACGACGGCCAGGGTAATCTTACCGAGTGGTTTGCCTATGGTGGCGATTATGGTGAATCACCGCACGATGCCAACTTCTGTATCAACGGCTTGATTTGGCCGGACCGCACGGCACATCCCGGTTTGATTGAATACAAAAAAGTGCTGGAACCAGTGCGTGTCCATGCCGTTGACCTAGCAGCGGGTCAGTTCACAATCGAGAATCGCTATGAGTTTAGCGACCTTAGCCACCTCAACATCGGCTGGTCATTGGTGGCGATCAATCAGGAATCGAGCGAAGTTGTACAATCGGGGTCACTGACACCGCTGATAACTGCCGCCGGAGAGCAGCGTGAAATCACCATTGCGTTGGATGCGTTCTCCGCTGACCCAACACAGGATTACTGGCTCAACATCAGCTTCACGTTGGCAAATGACACCGTTTGGGCCGATGCTGGACACGAAGTTGCATGGGCACAGTTCTTGCACACCGCAGCGACACAGACCGCAAAAACGCCCAGTACCGCAGGTAGTTTGCATGTCACGACTGGCGATGTTGCTGTGACAATCCAAAATAGTGACGCTGAAACACCCTTTGTCATCAGCTTGGACAAACGCACGGGGCAACTCGGTAGTTGGCAGGTGGGCGGCGAAGAGCGCTTGGTGGAAGGGACTGGCCCCGCCATCAACTTCTGGCGCGCACCAACGGATAACGACGCCAATACCTGGGGCGACCAAAAAGCGGCTATCCGCTGGCGTGAGGCTGGGTTGGACTGCCTGCAAGAAAAAGTCGAGACCATCGAGGTCGAGGTTCAGGATAATCAGCCCGCACAAGTCGTGGTGCGCTCAACCACGCAGCCCGACGCCGATGTCATGGCACAGCGTGTACGCGCTTCATCCAAATCCGCCGTTGATAGCCTCGGCATGTTGGGCATGTTCATGAGCTTTGACCAGTTGCGTGACCTCTGTATGCGTATGGGCGTCAACTATAACGATCTGCCCGGCACATCCAAAATGGACAAGGCCAAGGAATTGGTGGCGGAATTGGCACGGCGTGAACAGCTTGTCGGGCTGCTCGACGCACTGATTGACATGACCAAAGACGATGCCCCAAAGCAGGTTGTTGATGGATTAAAGAAACGACGGGCTCAGTTGCTGCAAGGTGTGGATAAGAACGACGGCTCGGTGCTAATGCTCTCTGAGAACGAAGACGATGAGGAACAGGTGCTGGCAAAGTTTGAGAATGAAGTCACCTACACCATCCACGCCAACGGTGACATCGAAGTAGCCGCCACCGTCATGCAGGTCAACGAGTTGCCGCATCTACCACGTGTTGGTGTGCAGATGCAGATTCCAGGCGAGTACGCCAACCTGACATGGTATGGCCCGGGCCCACACGAGACCTACGCCGACCGCCGTGAAAGTGGCAAAGTCGATGTCTATCGCACCACTGTGGCCGATGACTATGTCCCGTACATCATGCCACAGGAGTATGGCAACAAGGTCGAGGTTCGCTGGGCGACGCTGACCAATGATGCTGGACATGGTATCCGCGTACAGGGCAGGGATATTTCTCTGGGGGGGCTACTCAACATTAGTGCCAGCCACTTCACCGACCAAGACCTAGAGGCAGCGACGCATACCTATGAACTAACACCACGTGATGAGATCATCTTCAACGTCGATTATGGCAAGTCCGGCTTAGGTAATGGCAGTTGCGGACCGGGTATATTGCCACAGTATATGCTCAGTGAGAGTGAGTACCACTATGGGTTTATGATGTCGGCGATATAGAAGAGGTTGAAAAGTTGAAAGGTTGAAGGGGCGAATTCTCAACTTTTCAACTTTTCAACCCTTGACAGCGTACACATTTTTGCCTATACTGTTTTTATTGACAACAAAGTTGATTGATTTTGCTTTGTGGAAAGGAGCTGCCGATGAATTATATTGTGATGGATGAACAAAGTGACGGGATTATTGACAATGAATTTGAGGAGCTTGATGAATCTGGAGATAGTTCCCAAAAAGCTCATAGATACAGTATTGAGTCAACTGTAAAAGAGCGAAATACATCAATTGATATATTAATTAATTTACTACGGTTGCGATTTCAACATACATTAGATGAAGACAAATGGCGTGAATGGCTTGTTAAATGTACGCCAGAACAACTAAAATCGCTTTCAGATGATGTACTGAGCGTTGATTCGCTAGAAGAATTACAAACAGGATTGGTCAATTTTTTAAATGAAAATAAAGTATCTGAAAGCGCAAAAGACTCAATAGCTCAATCAATGAATGGGCAACATGCCGACTTACATAGCTACGGGAATGGATTTTTATATCCGATGACTGAAACACGGTCAACAAACCATCAAGGATTGATGAAGTTTATGGAAGAATGGTATGCAAGACCCAATCCTTATGATGATGCATGGTGGGCCGAGTTTGACGCAGATTTAGTGAGAAATCGTTTTTAAAATTGAAATATATTGAATTTACTGAATAACACGAACTTGATTGCAGAAATCTTATGACACATATCTATATTCCCGACACAAATATTATTAGTGCATTTATCAAACAAAATCCATTAGTTTTTGAAAATATTGGACATGCGTTGGTCCGCGGCGATGAAATTTATCTATGTCCTGTGGTTTATCATGAAATTTACCGTGGACTTCTCTACAGAGACACCAAACGTCTTTTAGCAGATTTTTTGAATCTAATTGATAACACAGCAATTCAACCATTTACACAAGATGATTGGACGGAAGCCTCTGTTATGTGGGCAGAGATGCGTCGCACAGGAAACACTGTTGGTGAAATGGATATATTGATTGCCGCGTACGCTAAGATGCGCAATGCTATTGTCGTCACAAATAATGAAAAGCATTTTATCCCACTTGGTGTGCCTGTTGAAAACTGGTTGCACAAAAAAGAGTGGCTGCAAAAAGATGATTGACACTTATTTTATGGAAAGGAGCTGCCGATGAATTATATTGTGATGGATGGACATGATGATGGGATGATTGAAAGTGACATTGATGGTGGGGATGATTTTTCGCGTAGTTATGACAGACATTATCGACATAGAACGGAACCGATTCCCACAGAACTCAGTGTCGCGATACACATTCTGCTCAACTTACTCATTTTGCGATTTAAGAATGAAATTGACGAAGAACACTGGTGGGATAAGTTGCATGGTTGTACGCTGGGGCAATTACAATCATTATCGGATGAGGCACTCATTGCACCATCGTTGATGCCGTTGCAATCAACATTGTCATTATTTCTTGCGAAAAATGATGTAGACGCATCTGTACAAGACCATAATCAACGATTTCCGAGTCGATATGAGTACCAAAACAATCATTCACCCCGCCCATTAGAAACTCAAAAGACAAATCCTGAAGGCTTTTTTCAAGCACTTGAGGATTTGCATAAGAATCTAACAGATGAAGATAGACAATGGTTAAAAAGTTTTCCCGAACAACTAAAAGAAAATCGTGCTACTGGTAACTCATCTGAACCACCCAAAATACGTAAAACGAATCGTGAAGGGTTTCTTCAACTACTTGAGGATATACGCAATCAATCTGACGAAGAGAAGCAATGGTGGGGAGATTTTCAAGAACAACTAAAGGAAAATCGTGCTTGGGCAAGAGGCTTAATACAGTAATGAATGTTTTAGATGTGCAGTAAATAAAAATTTTTAAATATTTTACACGATCAATATAGATACTTAACATAAAGATATGACTACTTTATATATTCCCGATACGAATATTATTAGTAATTTTCTGCGGGACAATCCAATCTTAATCGAAAATTTTGCACAGGCATTTGCCCGCGAGCATGAGATTCTGCTCTGCCCTGTTGTCTATTAGGAATGGCGATTAAATAACTTGCCCATTTGGATCAGACCCGCACGGGGCGTGCTCACTGAGCATGTGTAGGTTATTTAATCGCCATTCCTTATGAAATTCATCGTGGGTTGATTCACACAGATACGAAAAATCAGTTACCTCGTTTTTGGCAACTTGTAGACAATATTGCAACATCAGATTTTGTCGCAGCAGATTGGGAACTTGCCTCATTGATGTGGGCAGAGATGCGTCGCACAGGAAAGACCGTTGATGAAATGGACCTCCTGATCGCGGCCTATGCCAAGAGACGCAACGCTATTGTCGTGACAGACAACGAAAAGCATTTTGTCCCGCTCGGTGTGCCTGTCGAAAATTGGCTGCATAGAAAAGAATGGCTGTAAAAAATAAGTGAAGCCTATCTCTATTTTCTTCTCTGAAAATCTCTGCGCCCTCTGCACTCTCTGCGGTTACTCAACAGAATTATGACTCAACTTTGTCAGGAATGTCAGCATTTTGACAGTATTTGATCAGCGAACTGTCAGGAAAAACTGGCAAAATCCATGTTATACTAAGGGTGGATTGGGTAATGGGTTTTCAATGGTTTTCTCCTTTTTGTGTGGTACAAAAGAGCCACGACGCTTTTATAGTGTCGTGGCTCTTTTGCGTTTATAAGCCTTTGTATAACCCTACCTGTGTGAATGCAGAAAAATATTCTGTATTTTGTCAGGAGCGTCAGGATTTGGACAGAATTTGAACGGGTAAATGTCAGGAAAAACTGGCAACCCCCATGTTATACTAAGGACGGATTGGGTAATAGGTTTTCAATGGTTTTCTCCTTTTTGTGTGGTACAAAAGAGCCACTACACTTTTACAGTGTAGTGGCTCTTTTGTTTTTGGATATACTCATAATGAATGGTCAATAATATCTTAGACTTGTCACAGGGGCGTACCCTTGCGGTCGCCCCCGTGGTAAACATTGGGCGACCGCAAGGGTCGGGAACCCTCTGGGTGCCTACGACATTGTTCAGACTTTTCTAGGAAGTGCATGGTCAGTTAGTCCGTCAATCGTTTTTGCTGTACAATAAGAGCCACGATGATTGTCGAAGCTATCAGCAAAACGAGGAAATACCATGCTAACCAATACACAGGCGCAAGCCTTTCATGAAGACGGCTATGTGATTGCCCATCAATTTTTCAACAACGAAGAGATCGACTTGCTGCGGCGTACAGCCCTTGCGGACCGCGCACTAGAGGCCAGTTCCTATGGCCGCGACGATGGCGAAGGTGGCACGGTGCGCATGTCGTTGTGGAACCATCCGGGGGACGCCATCTATGGCATGATTGCGCGCTCACGCCGTGTGGTCGAGTCGTCGGAACTGCTGCTCGGTGGTGAAGTCTATCACTATCACTCCAAGATGATCCTCAAGGACGCCAAAGTTGGTGGGGCATGGACATGGCATCAGGATTATGGCTACTGGTATAATAACGGTGCGTTGTTCCCGCTCATGCTTAGTGTCTCCATTGCTGTTGACCCGGCGACGCGCGAGAATGGCTGTATGCAAGTCCTCAAAGGGTCGCATCAAATGGGGCGCATTGACCACGGTAAGACGGGTGATCAAACGGGCGCCGATATGGAGCGCGTCACCGAGGCTGAGAAGATGCTGGAGCGGGTCTATTGTGAGATGGATGCTGGAGATGCACTCTTCTTTCATTGCAACATCCTGCACCGTTCCGACCAAAATCGTTCCGATAATCCTCGTTGGTCATTGATTTGTTGTTATAATGCCGCCCGCAATAATCCCTATAAAGAGTCTGGGCATCCTCGCTATACACCACTACATAAAGTTGACGATAGTGCTATCCTTGACGTGGGTCGAAAGCGTTTTGACAAAGAGGATAGCGAGAACAGTGATACCGTCTTTTTTGAGGCTGGGCAAGAGTATCGGGATAAGGTGAGTCGGTAGTTCGGTGGGCTGGTAATCGGTGGTCGGTAATCGATATCACGACGTACTAAAAAGGGGGAATACACTATGACAGTGTTAAAAGATGCCGTTGTGCTTATCACGGGGGCAAACGGTGGGTTTGGTCAACAGATGACACGGCAGTTGCTTGCAAAGGAAAGCAAGTTGATTCTGACAGACATCAATATTGATGCACTGAAAGAGACGGCAGCAACTATCTCTGATGAGGTGAGGACGGGCGAAATTTTGGGTGTGTTTGGTGCAGATTTATCGACACCATCAGGCTGTGAGCAGATATATCAACAGGCGCAAGAGATCAGCGAACAGACGGAGTTGTCTGTGGATGTGTTGATCAACAATGCTGGGATCGCCGTTGCTGGGCGCGCCGATGAAGTACCAACAGAGAAGGGCTTGCAGATATTGAACATCAACTTAATTGCACCCATCCGCCTCTGTGAACTCTTCATGGCAGGGATGATTGAGCGTGAATCGGGTCATATTGTTAACATCTCATCACTCGCTGGCTGGGTTGGGCCACCGGGACTGGGACATTATGCAGCGACGAAGTTTGGTCTGCGCGGCTTTGGCTTGTCACTCTATGAAGAACTCAAACCATTCAACGTCCATGTGACCACGATCTACCCCTTTTACAGCGATACGCCTATCCTCGATTCACCTCGTTATGGTCAACTTGCAGAAGAAACCGAGCTACGAGACAACGCGATCACTGACCCTGCCGACGTCGTGGCTGAAATGATTGCCGGCATTGAGGCCAATCAGCAACATGTCTTCCCAGACAGAACGGGCAAAATCATCAACAACATCAATCGCTTTGTGCCTTGGATGCTGCCTGCATTGTTGCGTAGAATCTCTTAAAGGTATAGGACGCGGTACACCCCGCAATAAAGAGGATTTTTTTTTTTTAAGGGCAGATACGCCGACGGGGCCGTGCATATTTTGG
>JBCCFC010000555.1:0-8641 GCA_039029935.1 Chloroflexota bacterium | reverse complement strand
TACGAATGTTGTATGTTTTTTATCCGTCAACCTGTGAGTCCAATGCGTCAGAGATTTGAGATTGCGCTGTCACAATTTTGTCAGGATGGTGTCAGGGTGGTATTATTATCTCTTCATAATTAATCTTAATTCAACACACAAAGTAGGGAGCGTTGTGCTGATTGCTGGTTGGTTTGATGAATGAGAGTACTTGCAATCGGCCTGTTATGTCAGAATATAAACTCCTCAAGCATAAGGATTTTGAAAAAACGATTCAACATCTCTCACCTGCCGCACAGAGAAAAACCGTCTGGGCGCAGGTGTTACTCGGTACACGCGGACGCACACCAAGCGTCAAAGGAACCATGGGGCGCAATGCCCGTTGGCGGCGTACCCCTGTCCAGGGGAACCACTACTATATGTGGTGGATTCCCAAAAGCGAGCTGTCCAAAGAACGGCTGGCACAGGAGAGTCTGCATGAGGATGTCTATGATACGCTCTATACGGATGAGGATACTCGCGTAGAAAGTGCAACCTCTATCAATCACAGACGATATCCATCACAAAAAGTTGCGCCCAACGATCAGTCTATACACGGGCAACCTGTACACGGGCAGCAGGCAGGACACCGCTCTCCTGATTATCTCGTAGAGAATACATCGCCACGTGGCTCACGCGATAATCAACACAACATCCACACCATTCTCATTCACTCGATTCGGCATCACGATGACACGGATAGCCCTATCGAACTGGGGTCGCTGGCAGATTACGAAGATGTGCCGATCTCGTCACTCGACCCACGCTATCAAGAACAGCGCGCCATCAGCCCCTATGCGCATCACGTCAGGACACAGACCCATTATCTCAATGATATCCATCTTTCAACCATTCGCGGGTTGCCCGGCAGCGGCAAGACGATTGCACTGCTCTATCTACTCAAGGACCTCATCAATATTCCAGGGGATGGACAGATTGTCTATATCACCTACACCTCACGTCTCAAACGGGCAGCGCAGGAGTTTATCCGCGCCCATCACCCAAACTTGGCCGAGCGTGTACGTATCTCGACCTTGAACGAGATTAAACAAGCATTGACAGGATTGAGTACCTTTGCTGAGCCATTTAGTGAGTTGGCCGAATTTCAACGCTTTATTGAACAACAAAATCCAGCCGACTTAGGCCCTTGGCGCAAATATCCACAGACACTCTTTACCGAAATCCGGGCCCATCTGTTGGGACGAGATTTTCCACGCAATTATGAATTAGCCCAAGAATTTGACATCCACAACAGCCTTGATGTCGAGCAGTATGCGCGTGAGCGGGGGCTGGACCTAAACGCCGCTGAGATTGCCTGTAACATTGCCAACCGTGTACGCACGATGCGCTATTTCCGTGATCAGCGCGCCGCCCGTAATGCGCTGACAACATTGCTATCAGGCGAATATCCAACATGGATTCGGTCGCTCGATGCGTTGATTATTGATGAGGTGCAGGACCTGACATTGCTCCAAATTGCCTTTCTCTGTGAGTTGATCCACGTTCGTGTCCAACAAAAACGCACGGCCCCGTTGATGTTTACGGTCGCGGGGGATGAGTCGCAAATTGTGCAGCCCAGTGGGTTTGATTGGGGTATGACCAAGTTGATGTTGGGTGAACAGCTTGGGACATGGCCGGAAGAGTTTGAGTTCCAGCATCAACGGCGTTCACCCGCCAACTTGGGGCGCTTGATTGACCGCACTTGGCGATTTTATAGCTATTTGCCCAAGAATCTGCGTCCCAGCGGTCGACGAGAAACGATTTTTGATGAGGACAGCAATGCCAGCGAACCGGGTGAACTCTTTGTCTGTCCGATTAACCTGCCCTATACACGGGCAGGGGATGTGAGTGTTGGGAATCAATCGCTCTACACGCCGTCTTCTGCAGATTGGGATCAGTTGCTGTTTGAGTTAGCCGATAAACCGGGACGCGCACTCATTGACCTGAGTGAGGTATTTCGGCCATCACTGCTCGAACGACTGGATGAAGAAGGGGCAGAGGACCATCGCGCCGATGAGATTCTCTTCTTTTCCAGAGAGATCAAAGGGTTGGAACGCAACACGGTCCTGGTCTATGGGCTGAATGAAATGTATTGTCATGCGTTGCAGTTGGCCGAGAGCATTGATGACGGCAACATTCCGCTCTTTGAGGCGCGACGCATTTTTGATGAACTACGTGTTGCCCTCAGCCGTTCTACAAATACCTTGGTGCTACTCGATGCAGCGGATGCCCCCGTCTTTGAGGCGTTGCAGATTACAGAGATTGAGGGCTATCGTCAGATTTCATGGCATGATCTGATGGATCGGTTTGAGACCGAGGATATGTCTCCCCTTGAAATTGTTGAGGGCTATCTGCAAGAGGTGGATGAACTCTTTGACCGTAGCATGTGGCAGCAGGCATTCCGACGCAATCGACGTGCCTATGATATGGCCGTCAAGATGGAAGACGATGCCTTGGTGAATGAGGCCGAGGAGCAGTACCTCGAAGGGTGTCTGCAATATGCGATGGTGTTAATTGACGCCGAACGCTGGGAAGATGCCTATAACCAAAATCGTCTGGCCTTTGACCTTGCCAATCAACTGCAAGATGATGTGGTGCTCGACACGGTTGACCGCCAATACACCGACATCTGTGTTGAGATCAACCGCCAAGCGCGTGAACATCTGGACTCGGCCTATACACATTTGGGACGGCTTCAGTTTGACCAAGCAGGCAAGTCTGTGGCCGAAGCCTATGAACGATTGCACATGGTCCGCGACCAGTCGATTGCGCAGGAGATCACGACCATGCAGCGTGATCTGACATGGCAATGGATCGACCACATCCTCTCCCCCCACACCGACAATGCCTTTGCACAGTCCGGCAGCACAGCGGGCAAGATGACGGCTAATGCAACGCGGGAACTTGAAGACGCCACCCACAAGGTTGTGAAGCTCTTTGATGCAGCGGCTGATTTGGTACAGAAGGAAGGCCACAAGCGTAAATCAGTGGGTATCCGCGTCCTCAAAAATCGCTATGCAGAAGTGCCACCCACCTACAACCTGTCACGCACACAGATTGCCAGCGTCCTCGCCTTCTCTGCTGAATATATCGAGCTGATGAAATCCATCTCGCAGACACCCGAAGATTATCGCTACATCCAACAATGGCAGGTGGAAACCTTTATGGCCCTCGAAAGCCAGCTCTCGCAGTTTATGTTGTGGGCCGAGAATGTCCAGTTGCTGGCCGATGTGTTGGGGCATGAGACAGTTGTGCTGCACTTGCTCTCCTTGGTCGAAAAGGTGGAGACAAGCCAGCAAGACAATGCAGGACAGGACAGTGCTGGTCGCCAGAAGCAATCCATCACCCAGAATCTTACTCGTTTGCAGGCGTTGATTGCCACACTGAACGGCGATTATGCAGAAGCGGCCACGCTATGGGACACGATGAAAGAACCCGAAATGGCTGCTGAACAGGCAAGATTGGGTGGTGATCTCGAAAAAGCGTTCTCCATCTACAAACAAGCGAAAATTACACCACCGGAACTGCTCTCTGTTTCCGTGCGTATGCTCCGTCTCGTCGATCAGGTGACGGGCAAACACCACAATCTGTTGCCATCAGAACGCGAGGCAATCTTGGCGAAGATTGACAAATTGCAGGCGGTTTTACTGGAAGATGAGCAGGAACCGTAGCCGTGAACACATCAAACGAACCGCTATTCCCGCTTGGTGATATGCTGCAAGGCATTGTTGATAAATGGACCAAGGACAATATCCCGCGTCATGCCGCTGTGTTGGCCTTTTATGCACTCTTTGCCGTTGCCCCTATTCTACTATTGGCCGTTGAGTTTATGGAACTGGTCTTTGGTAGCACGGTGGCAGAGACGTTGGTCTTGAACCAAATATCCTCCTTTGTCAACAGCCCAGAGACGGCAGCATGGGTGCAAACGCTCTTAAATAATATCCTGCCGTCCACTGCCACATGGTGGGTGACGGCAGGATTTTTGATTGCGTTGATTTATGGTGCCAGCAGCTTTTTTTTTGAATTAACGCTTGTTCTCAACTACATCTGGGAGGTTCCCCGACCCACCAACGAGGGATGGTGGCCGTTTGTAATCGAGCGACTCAAGGCAGTCCTCATGGTGTTGTTGGGGAGCTTGTCCATGATTGGGGGGCTATTAATTACACAATGGGCGTCAACCGCCACCACAACATTGGCACTGTTTGTCAGCTTGGGGTCAGGCTATGCAACGGTCAGCTATCTCACCACCGTCTTTGTGTTGCTAACCCTAATCTTCGCTCTGATTTACAAATTTGTCCCCAATACAGATATTGCATGGCAAGATGTCATGGTGGGCGCAGCGGCAACAGCCCTACTCATCTCGATTACACGGCTTTTGATTGGCTGGTACTTTAGCTATAGCCATATCACAACCATGTTTGGCGCTGCCAGTGCCCTGGTCGTCATCCTGCTCTGGGTCTACTATTCGGCGCAAATCTTCTTTTTGGGGGCAGAGTTCACCTATGTTTATTGCCATCTCTATGGGACAGGATGGGATGCGGACCCTGTGGCTCAAGAAACAGATGACTTTCTGCCTGAGTCATCCGAGGAAGAAGTCAGCATACTCGATGAAATCGAGCTCCAAACCATTGCCATTGAATCACCTGTACCGACAGAGATACACGCTGATATTGTATCTGATGAGCCATCCGAGATTTCGTTGGCGTCGCTGGACCCTATGCCGGACGAACCTGTGACTGATGAGTCTGCACCAGCAACGACAGAGCCACTGACCAGACTGTCGCAAATTTATGAGAGTGCCAAAAAGCCTGCCCGTGTTCTGCGTGATGGCGCAAAAGAGGTGGGAGCGACGTTGCGTGAGAATAGCAAAGAGTTTGGCGATGCACTGCGGGACAGCACCAGAGATATTGGCGATGTTTTCCGGTCAAGCTCAAAAGAAACGAATGATGAAGCGAATGACGAAGGGCCGGAATCACTAGCAATAGAAAACGAAATTGTGGATGAAGAGATACTGGTTGACGATGCATTGCCCGAAGAGCAGTTGGATATAGGCCATGAGATTGAGGATGAGATTGACGGTGCGATTGAGGATGAGATTGACGGTGCGATTGAGGATATCCTGTTACCCGTTGAAGACCCAGAGCCAAGAGGCATCCAACTCCGCCAAGGATTTCACACTATCCAAACGATTGTCCAACGGGTGATATCGTTAACGACAGGCATCATCCGCCCGATACGCCATGTGGCTGTGGCCGTGAGTGTGATTGGTGCACTTTCAGTTGCTGCATTGCTAGGGATTCCTTGGTGGCGGAGACGGGATGGTGATGAAGATAACAAATAGAAAACTATTATCGCATGGCCCAAACACACTCATTCTCATAAAACATAAATTCTATATCCACAAACCGTTCGGCCAACATTTCCATAAAATGACGCAACCCGCGATTCTCCGATAACTCATGGCTGGTTTCAATCATAGGGATGCCAACTTCCTGTGCAAAGCGGAACCCGTAATTGTCGGTTTCACCTGCGATGAAGACATCACAGCCTTGCTCAATCAACGCCTGTTGGTAGCTCACATTGACAAACAACCCTAGCCCGCCCCAAGGCAAGCCAATGCGTCGAATCTGCTTGGGCATCTCAGCGGGGCAGGCAACACGGACACCCGTCATGTGCAGAGACTGCTTCACATGAGCCACCAAATCGTCAAAGTCACACTCAGCGATCTCATAAATTTTGACCAAACCATCGTTATAGACTAGATTGTGTAGTCCTAACTGTTCCGCAAAATCATCCAAAATGCAGATATCATCGACGGAGCCATGTAGCCGCATCACGGTGAGGTTGTACTGCTCAATCAGATCGCTCCGTTGACAGTTGACATGCCACGCCTCCCAATCATCCGGCGGATTCTCCATTTGCAGCACATTGTATGGATAGTAGAGGCTTTCATGCGCAATGAGGAGATCGCTGCCATTTTCGCCAGCCGTCTTGATTGCCTCCGCTGTTGCCATCCAGCAGACGGTGACATGGTTAATAGGGGTGTCAATGGTGCCTACTTGAATGCCTTCATCGTGATTGATGGGATGGTCGGAGAGTTCTTCGGTGTAGTGAATGATATCTTTAGCTGTTGTAATATTTACTGACATAACATTACTCGTTATCAAGATTAAGTAGATAGTTTTCGAGATCAAGCAATAAATCTTCTATTTCTGCTGTCGATATATTTTCTTTTTGCGATTTGGCATAAATAGTGAGCAAATAGCAAATTTTTGACTCTTCATGGATAGCATAAATAACCCGATAACCACCACTCTTCCCTCTTTTCATATCACTATTTGCCATTCGAATCTTCCACACCTCGCTGTCGAATCCTTGAACGACTTGGCCTGTATATGGGTCTGCTCCAAGAATATTGTCTAAACCGAAAATATCTTTTTTGATTCTACGATATTTTCGTGAAAGCCGTTTGACAGCCGCTTCAAATTCTGGAATTGTATCAGTCTGGTAATTCATTTAAAAATTCCTTTAATGGACGGGTTTTACCTTGCTTTACCTGATTTAATGCCGAGTCAATCAACCGTTTAAAGGTTGGCGATTGTGCCAAAATTTCAGCTTCTTGCCTATCTGATTCTGCCAATTCTTCCTCTGTTAATTCATCCTCTTCCGGATCATCATCCTGTGTTTCACCTGCAATCAACGCTAAATCAAATGGCTCATCCTCTGTTGTTTCTTCGGTAAACAATGACTCGATATCCAGAAATACAACATTGATTGAGGAGCGCAGGTTTTTGGGTAGCGGCTCTAAAAACTCTACCCGACCATTTTCATAGAATCCTTTTACTGTAACCATTTTTATCTCCCTATCCTGACCCAGACGATTGCTTCTCTGCAACCATCTTAATCAAATCTGCTACTTTATTCCAACAACGCCTTCAACGCAGGCAAATGCCCCTTTGCCGCCGCAATCCCCGCATTAATCGGCCCCTGTAATTCGGTAAAATCAAGCGAGCCATACTGCTCTACCTCTGGGCGAATATAAACATCAGGTGGGGACTGTTCAAGCCGGATTTTGTGCATATGCGAGGTGATGACACGGATGGACCGCCATACAGAGGAGACAACGGTGGGTGTCAGAATCACATCATCCCCGTCGGTTTGTTTGGTGGTAAACCAGCGTTTGGGGAGTTGAACGCCAACCACATCGGTGACAGGATTGCTCCAAGGGTCTTCCTGTTTGAGTTCGGTGTAAATATCGACGGCAATCACTTTGTCTGCGCCCTGGGCAAAGGCGACGTGGGTGGCGAGGCTGTCGATCACACCACCATCGGCCAGATGCATGCCCTTATAGGGAAAGGGTGGAAATGCACCGGGAACGGCAGTTGTGGCGAGGATGGCAGGGACAAGTGGCCCCTCGTTGAGTTGGACCTCGTTGCCCGTAATCATGTCAACCGTCATCAGCGTTGTGGGAATCTGCAAATCTGCAAAGGTTCTATCACCCAGCTCTTTTTCGATATGATAGCGTTGTTGACGCTGACGGTCTGCGGGTGTAGACATAAAGCGTCGCCACGTCGTATTCTGGTTTTCCTCGTCGTGCATCACGCGTTTGATGCCTTGGGAAAGTTCTAGTGTTGTGTAACCAATGGCGTGAAAGACTGCAATTAATCCACCCATGCTGGTCCCGACAATGAGGTCAATGGGGATGTTGGCATGTTGAAGCACCGAAAGGACACCGACATGCGCCAGCCCACGACTGCCACCACCGCCGAGTACGAGGCCGATTTTGGGCCGGTCTTTGGGTGTACTGTTTGATTGTTGTTGTTTCATGATGTTAGCCAATTTTCAACATTGAGTTCGCTGATTGCGTGAAAGTCAGCGTCTGTTGTGAGTAAAGTCAAATCATAGCGTATTGCAACCACAGCGATGAGCGCGTCTACCGTGTGCAGTTGTTCACCCTCACGCCGTAAACGCGCTTGTAGATGTGCAGCCTCTTCAGCGTCAACAACCTCGATATCATAATAGTTGAACATGATACTATATCCATCATACCATGCTTTCATTGATTCCTGTGACCGAGGTAATGTTAATAGCCCATACAACATCTCTGCTAATGCTGGGACTGCAACCGAACACGTGTCACCAAACCGAATTTGTCTTTGAATTCGTTTGGTAAGTGGATGGCTGATTGGAGGTGCAAATATCTGCAAATATCAATTATTGTAAAAGCAGCACAACATTCCTAGCTTATGTCAAAGGAAGTGGAAAACAAGACCAGCACGTACGAGCTGTGCGATGACAACCAATATCACTCTACGGTAGCAGAAAAGACTGCTTAAATTCTGTGAAATCTATTTCTACGTCGAGTTTGTTTAAACCTGCTGCGTCCTTGTAATCTGTTTCGCCTGTTGTTTCTCCTGTTGTTTCTCCTGAGTTGTTGTCGTGGCCGAAGGTTGTTCCAACAATGGCAGATACCATTGCCATTCCAAAAGTTAGAAAAACTTCGAGCGTGACACCAGATTTGGCAGTTACCTACTAACCGCGCGTCGTATTCCCTTATCTGTATCGGACCCGCAATGGATAAGCCTCTCACTAAAAATTGCAAATATTAACAAATGGTTTGAAC
>JBCCFC010000554.1:0-8641 GCA_039029935.1 Chloroflexota bacterium | reverse complement strand
ATTCACCCTCATTATCCATCATCACCGTATAGGAAATTGATTGACCTGCAATCAATGCGCCAGATGAGCTATTAATGGTCTGGAAGGGGATTGCCTGTTCTTGGCTAGGTGTTTGTGTTGCCATATTACTATCGACATTACGGAGCTGTATATTACTGTCAACGGGACGACAAGTCTCTGGACGTTGTTCATAGATAGCATCAATGGGACTTTCTGGATGTAGATGTCTCTCGATTTCGTTGAGCTTATATTCGCGATGTGCAATACAGCCATAGGATTGGCTCAACTCTAATGACTCGCCGCGTGCGTCATAATATGAATTCCCACCACCAAACTCAGTAAAATGGACTTCGTCTGTCCAATATTGTGTGGGTGGCGAGGCTTGAGGCCATGCTGGTGGGTCAAATCCAGTTTCCCCCGCCTTCCATCCTACAGCACTATATCGACCAACAATACCATCATGCTTACCATCCAATTCTTCAATAATCGGCCCTATATCGTACTCTTTAATCCATAGGTCATACCTGATCAAGGGTGTATGATCACCACCAATGAATGTATAATTTACATTGGGGTCATTAAGGTATCTCCTATTAAAATGCCACATATTTTCAGAGCTCATTTCACAGAGAGGGGCTTGTGCATCGCACAACTGGTCGGCTAATGATGACGTCCATTTACGCTCTGCTGCCAGTAATTTAAGATGCGATATGGTATTGATTCCACCATGTGGGCTACCCATCGTGTATAAGGCGCGTACCTTATCGCGGCAACCACGACTCCCAAAGGTGAACCCTAAAATTTCTGTATGTGCTGACGATAGACATGCTCTCGATACAAGACCACCCATGCTATGGGCAACCATTGTGAGTTTTCTGCCCGTAAGTTTATATAAATATTCTACTTGTTTCTCAAGACACCGTGCATTAGTTGCTATGGGAGGTAAGTTTCCCCATGCATCATAGTCGGGGCGCGATGATCTCAAAGGAACAGCCTCTAGATGAGCCAGCCAAACATTGTAATTTTCTGTTAACCATCGTGGAAGATCGTTCCCGATAGTGCTATTGAAACCCGTAAACTCAACAGGTTCATCCCGACAGACAAACCCTTCTCCCCCCATATCAAATGTCTGGATACCATGCACAATCAGTAGCGGTGGATTTGAGCGTAAATTTTGTACAGAAGCACAATTCCCGTTAACAGGATCCGTCGGGACAAAGACGGTATTTATCTCTCTGATGAGGGGAGGCAAAAGTTGGCCTTGATAATTTGATTGTTGAAAATCCGAAGAAAACCCAACAAATCGGCCAGGCAGACTTGCCTGCAATTGCCAAGTAATTTCGACGGTATCACCCGGAGAAACATCTCCTAGTGATAAATCGAATGACGCTCCTTGTGGGACAGAATTGACCAGTGTTGCGACAATCTCAAAGCCGATTAGAAGCTGAGACTGATTATCTATGATTGAGGGTTGTGTTGAGCGAAATCGAAGACCCCTCGCAATACCTATTCCTTGATTAGAAATAGTTGTCTTTACTCGAAAGTTTGTGCAATTCTGTTCTGAAAGTGGCAACTCATAAGTAATCACCAACTCCGGCGCAGGATATACCGTAATCTGGCGTGGCACAGTTTCAACACTCGTCCGTATCCCACCCCATGTGTAATGAATCACGGCACTCACCTGATAGTTCTGTCCATCAGGCGAAGTCACATTGAGATTGTCTGGCAGAATCAGCCATTCCCCTGCAACATGCCCACCCACATCAACTGTGCCTAAAGCGGTTGGTGTTTCAGGGATAAAGGTAAAGCCAGTGGTCTGGTCTGTGCCATCGAGATCGGCGACACGGATGTCGATTTCAACCACTTCAATCGGCGCATCACTGGTGTTATCCATCGTCAGATTAGCGCGGAACCCTTCACCTTCCAATAACAACTCTTGACTGATCTCAAGACGCACTTGCTGATGATCGTAGCCAATGACAGGCGGTGTAACATAGGTCGGAAGATTGGGTGCTATCACTCCAGGTCCAGAGAAATGGCCGATGAGTCCCCTGTCAACAATGATTGACCATACAAATTTATCCTCTGGCGGATTCTCACCAATGGTTTCACAATCGACAGGCTCTATCTCATGATACCCTGTCTCAATCGTGCTGTAAGTCCGGTCCAGATGGAGATGATAAGGAATAGGACCCAACTCAAAGTGGGTATGTACTTGGAAACGGTCTCCAGTTTTAGTTACGTCAATCTTTAGGGTTCCTTCTCTAATTGCGCCATCATTTCCTGTTACACGAACGTGAATTTCATCATTGTAGACACCATCAGCCAATGTTGCTGGGGGCGTAACAGCCAAATTAAAGGCAATCGCTGTAGCTTCAGTCCATGCACCTGCCCCAAGCGCACTTGTTACCTGTATCCATGAGAATTGGTTGGGTGATGCAAATTCAACGGTGTACTGCACATCCGGGACAAATTCAACAGGCTCCAGCAGATACGTTTGAGCAAATGTTTCACCCGTATTTAGAACCGGAGATGTTGCACTGCTGGGATTAAAGGTAAATGTGACAAGCTCATCAGGAACGGCTTCATAACTAAAGGGTAGCATGACCCCATTCTCTTGCTCAAGGTCGCCAATGTGGGTTGCAGTGACAGGCACACGAATAGAATCAAAGGGTGGAATCCCTTGAGGGAAAACCGCTGGTGTGACCTCAACACCTTCCACATCAAAAAAGAGATCACTCAAATTGACAGCAATCGGTGATGGGTTAAAAATTTCGATGATGTCAAAGACCTGTGGATGACAGGTGCTAAACCACCATTTTCGTTCTGGGATAAAGACAACTGGCGGTGGTGTCTCATTTGACCCGGTATCATATGTCAACGTCAACGTAATCGCATACTGCCCATCAAGCGGGACAACCTCCCACGTAGCATCAAAGGGCGCAGGGTCCAGCAGCACGGTTTCGCGCTGTTGACCTGTGCCCGCCATGACTTCAAGCACACCTGTGCCTTGATCATAGCCGTCAGCCCTGATGACATAGTTGTAATCGCCCGGTGCGAGTGCGGTGAATTGGACCATGCCCTCGGCGTCAATCTGTTCGCTATAGTGTTGGTTAAAGGTGGTTTCTTGCTCGCCGATAATTTGACTGGTGGGTTCTTGCTGAATGAGGGTGACAGAGCCGTTGGCGATGGGTTGGTTGACGGTATCGGCCACCTGAATCTCGACATCACGCACCACTTGATCTGTCACCTCGACGGTCAGTGCAATCTGGCGTGAGTCCCCGTTGGCCGCGCTGACGGTGAGATAGTCCTGATAGATGTTGGTGGCTTGGTCCTTGGCGGCGTTGGCATAGATGGTGAAGGCCATCTCTTCACCCACAGCAAGTGTTGGGACGGGGTCAGGGACACCAAGATAGACCCAAGGGATGGATGCGGGCGGCGTGATCTGGATGCCTGTGAGCGGGGCGGCACCGTTGTTGATGATGGTGATAACTTGGTTTTGTGTGTCACCTTGTACCACACCAATGATGGGCGTGTTGGGCCTCACATGCAAAATCGCTTGGCTGGTCATGTTGATGATGACTTCTTGGGGTACATCGCTTGGTTGCCCACCCAAGACCTCAACCGTGCCATTGGCGTTCTCATGCGCTGAGGCAATGGCGAGATAGGTGTATGCGCCGACCTCAATGTCATCAAAGACAGCCATGCCATTGCTATCACTGGTTGCGGTCACACGTTCTGCGCGTTCTGTGGTCACACCCTCTGTCACCCCCAGCCAAGGTTGCTGCTTGGTGAGTTGGACGCTGGCACCGGCCACCGCTGCCCCTTGGTCATTTTGTACATGGATATGCAACGGCTGTCGCTCACCCGACACTTCGACTGTCAGCCCAATCAAGGTTGGCTGTGCATTGGCGCGGCTGATGGAAAGCAGGTCACGGTAATAGCCTGAACGCAGGTCCGCAGGTGGGCTGGCGGTGATGATGACATGGGTTGTTGCACCCGCTGCCAACGAGGGCAAGGTGGCAGGGGCGACTGTGACCCACGAGATGTGGGGTGGTGGGGTCAGTTGGAGTTCGCCTGTCGCAGCGGCTCCGGTGTTCTTCAATGTGACTGTGTATTGTGCGCTGTGTCCCGCTGTGACGGCGATGAATGGCGTTGTGGGCGTGGCCGAGAAACGGGCAACGGGCTGCTCAACCGTTGTGTTGACAGTTGCCACATTATCATCTATATTCTCTTCTGGGCTGGATGTAACCACCTCTGCGCGATTGGTGATGACAGCCGCGCCATCCCCAGCCATTGCCGCATCAATGGTTGCTGCAACCTGGACCATCGTCTCCTCATCAGGCTGTAGCACACCCAACTGCCATGTCAGCACATTGTCCGCTTGGCTAAAGCTGCCGCCGCTACTCTGTGAATGCAACGTTGTTCCCGCTGGTAACACTATGTTTAGCGTGACATCCTCCGCTACCTGCAACCCGTTGTTGGCAACGGTCAGTGTGTAGGTGATGACAGAGCCTGCCAAGGCATAGTTTGATGACATGCCGCTGTTGCTGGGTGCAATGGCTGACATCGCAAGCTGTAGATCGGGTGGTCCTGACTCCAGATAGATGGGCAATGCGGGTGTACTTTGATTGTTGTTCTCATTCTGGTTTTCATTGACGACATTATCGACATCTGTCACCACAAAAAGATAGTACTCACCTGTGGTGACTTCGGGCATGACGACAGTAGCGGAGGCTAGATAGTCTGCATCCGCAGCGATAATGCCCGTGTGTGTTTGGGTTGCCAGTGCCAAATCTGTGTCGGGGTCTAGTGAGGCATCAGGGGACAGGTAGATACGGTCACGCCATGTGGCGACATTGGTTTCGTTGCCCCCCTGATTTTGGACACGCCATGCGACTGTCACTGTATCGTCCGTGCGCCCTGTGGCGGGAGCGGTGAATTCCTGGACACGGAGGTCGGCAAATGTCTCTGGGACATAGGGGGTGACATCAACGGTGAAGGTATCGGTGGCTGTGCCAAGGCTATTGCTGACCACAACTGTCACCATCTTTGGTCCCGCTTCGTCCCAGATGAACGTGGCCTCGTTGGATAGATTATCAACTTGAACCTGTTCTGCCTGTCCACTTGCCTGCCAGCGATAGGTAATGGGTGGCGTGGTGGTTTCTGGCCTCACAGAAGCCACAAAACTGAGACCGCTTTGCGCCATGCCAGAGGCTGGGCCTGTTAGCTGCACGGTGTTGAGTGGCTGTGCAGGCATGACACGCACTTCGTCAATGGCATAGCCATCGCCGGGGATTGGACGGTCGTCATAAAATTGGAACTTGAGCTGTACATGGTCATGGAGTGTAAGGCCATATTGCTGTGCGACTGTCCCCAAATCAACAAACGACTGTTGATAGGAGGCCGATCCATAGTTCAAGGAAAAGGCTTGATGCCAAGTTTTTCCATAGTCATCGCTAATAAACACGCCATCCTGTGGGTGGTTCTCATCTCCAAACGTCTTCCACCAGAACGAAAGCACAGGGTTGGTCTGACCGCTTAGGTTAATGGTCAGCAGCAGACTGGCATAATCGAGCGTGTCATCACTGACCGCATTGTCGAGCAACACACTCCATCGTCCTTCTTGGGCATGGCTGTTGTCGATGCGAACCCGCCCTTGTGGACCGCTAAAGATGCGCCACTCTGGAGCCAGTTCCCCTGTTTCAAAGCCATCGTAAAAGGGGAAGGCAGCGGTGGGGGGCGGCAACAGTTCGACGGTGTGTGTATCGACCGTCGTGCCCGCTTCATTGGTCGCCGTTGTGGTCACGATCTGCGTACCGAGCGTATGCCAGACGAGCGCGACCTCGTTTTCCAGCGTGTCGACTTGGCGAATGGGTGCAACACCACCGCTGGCCGTCCACACATAGGTGATGGGTAAGGTGGCAGTCAGTGGGCGCACAGTGGCCGTCAAGAACACTGGCTCCTGTACCATCCCCGTCGCCGGGCCGCTGACGGTCACACCATTGAGCGTGATGGCTGTCCCTGGATATTCGTCTGCACCAAGGTCATAGCCAGCATCATAGGGCCGTGAGTTGCCATCAATATCAGAGACAACGCCAGTCGCAACGCCTGCATCAATCGCCACAGAGGTCGGCGCAAGATGATAGGCGGTCCATGCATCTTCACCACCGATAAAGCCTGGTGTGCTCGTAAAATTGTTGGTTGTGCTAATCGTACCCGATTCGGCATAGGTGTTGCCCTCGCTGTTGTTATGCCATAGGGTGTGGTCGGCTTGGACGTTGGCCCCACCATAAACGGTATGAATGCCATAGGTATGTCCCGCAATGATGGTGTTGGTTAAAACGACGCTGGCTGATTCTATCGATAGCCCCGCTTGGCCGTTGTTATCGGCAATGGTGTTATGCCGCATGATGCCACTACCAGTACGCCAACTGATGCCATTTGCGTCATTGACGACAATCATGTTGTTGTCGATTTGTTGACCAGAGCCGTTTATGAAAAGTCCTGTGCCACCATTCTCAGCAATGGTGTTTGCCGTGATGGTCCCATTAGAGCTGGAGGACCAATAATTGGTCGTCAATCCATTCCCGGTATTATGGGTGATACGATTCCTATTTATCAAAAAACGGTGGCTTGTAAATAGAGAAATCCCTGTGCTGTTCTGCTCAATCGTGCTGTCTTCAATCACAACATCATGACTGCTACTGAGAGAAATTGCCGTTGCGCTATGCTGAATTGTACTCCGTCGAATCTGTGAGCCATGACTACTAGAAAGCGAAATCGCGCTATTAGATGAGCCTGTCATGCTGATGATTTGGCTATTGTCGATGATGACACGAGTATTGCTTGCATAGATACCTTGCCCACGCGCCCGTTGAATCGTCAATCCTTGCACAGTCACGGTGATGCCACCAGTCTGCATATACAGTCCCACGCCCTGATGCTCGCCATCCAGAATCGTTGGGGACATCAGCGGATTGGCCGTTGTCCATTCATTACCATCATAGCCACCAGAGAGAGTCAGGTTTCTATTAAGCGTGACAAAACGCCCTTCGACCGCGATATCTGGATTGGTGTAGAGACCACCAGCCATCTTGATATGGTCGCCCGACTGTGCTTGCTGGTGGGCATGTTCGAGTGTGAGACAGGGGTATGCACGATCAAGACAGCTATTGCCCATGTCATTTCCGGTCGTGGAGATATAGCGTGTGCCTGGCGTCGCTGTCGCTGTCGTTTCATTATGCGCACTTGCCGTCACTTGATTGGCGTTGGTCGATACTGCGGTCAACGTTGTCGCATCAACCACACCCGCTGCTGCCGCCAAGGGGACATTGGCCTGAACTTGCGCGGTTATACTTGCACCCGCATCCAGCACAACCGGATTATCGGACACAATCGACGCCCATCCTTGGCTACTGTTGAGGGACAGGTTGATGGTGTCGGCGGCTGTACCTTTGTTGGTCAACACATGTGCATAAACGATAGTCCCCTCGGCAGGTAAGCTAGCGTTGTGGTTTGGGGTCAAGGAAAGCCCCGCACCAATGCCTGTGACATTGGTAATAGTATGATGGGCGTTGATATCCAGCGTAGATTG
The DNA here is from genome assembly GCA_039029935.1 of Chloroflexota bacterium. Taxonomy (GTDB): domain Bacteria; phylum Chloroflexota; class Anaerolineae; order Caldilineales; family Caldilineaceae. The sequence continues at coordinate 1,044 of JBCCFC010000554.1, read as the reverse complement.
TGCTGTCACTTGTGTGACATCGGTCTGCCCACTCGCATCGACAGGGACCAGCAAGGTCACAGTCACAGGTGTGGTCATGCCAACACCCAGCGTGACTTGTGTCGGCGCAACGCTGACAGACCAATTTTGACTGGAGTTTGCGGACAGATTCACGGTATCGGTGACACCACCACTGTTGCGCAATGTATGCACATAGGTGACAGTCGAGTTGGGTGTCGTCGTCTCACTCTGCCCATCATTCAGCGTCAACACATGGGGATATTCATCTGCACCAATGTCGGGCGCACGCCCCTGACCATCAATGTCTGTATGGATGCTTGTGGCGATACCTGCATCAATCGCTGGCGATGCGGGTGTCAGATGATAGGCATCCCATGTCTCGCCTGTCCCCACAAACATAGGGTTGCCATGCACATCGTGGGTTGTGGAGATGTTCAATCCCCCCGATGCGGCTGTGTTATCGGTGTTGCTAAACCAGAGTGTATGGTTGGCCTGAACATAGCCACTTGTGCTGGCCGTACGGATGCCATAGGTGTGACCGGAGATGATGGTATTGGTGAGCGCAACCCTAGCACTGAATTGAACATATAGACCTGCATCACCGTCATTATTAGCAATGGTGTTGTGATGCATGAAGCCATTGCCAGCTCGCCAGTCAACACCATAGCCATTATTAGCAACAATCATGTTGTTGTCGATTTGTTGACCAGAGCCGTTGATGAAGAGTCCTGTGCCACCATTCTCAGCGATGATGTTTGCTGTGATGATTCCGTTAGAGCTGGAGGACCAATAATTGGTTGTCAATCCGCTCCCTATATTATGGGTAATACGATTCCTATTTATCACAAAACGGTGACTTGCAACCAGAGAAATCCCTGTGCTATTCCGCTCAATCGTGTTGTCTTCAATCACAACATCATGACTGCTGCTTAGAGAAATTGCCGTTGCGCTATGCTGAATTGTACTCCGTCGAATCTGTGAGCCATGACTACTAGAAAGCGAAATCGCACTATTGGATGAGCCTGTCGTGCTGATGATGTGGCT
>JBCCFC010000553.1:0-8644 GCA_039029935.1 Chloroflexota bacterium | reverse complement strand
GGATACTCCATCATATACCCATACCCACCATGTAGTTGGAGACACTCGTCGATGACCCGTTTGGCGACGTCACTGCACCACCATTTTGCCATGGCTGCTTCTTCGGCAGAAAGGTCTTTGGTGCATTGTAGCATAATGCAGTGATCGAGAAAGACGCGGCTGGCATGTAACTCTGTCTTCATCTCGGCCAATTTGAAGCGTGAATTTTGGAATGAACCGATAGGGCGTCCAAAGGCTGTGCGCTCTTTACAATAGGTCAACGTATGTTCAAGTGCCGCCTCTGCCTGGGCTAGCGCACCAATGGCAATGGAGAGCCGTTCCTGTGGCAAGTTGTGCATGAGGTATAGGAACCCTTGACCTTCATTGCCCAACACATTCTTTGCAGGGACAGGTACATTGTCAAAGAAGAGTTCGCCCGTGTCCTGTGCATGTAAGCCCAATTTTTTGAGATTGCGTCCACGCTCAAAGCCTTCCATGCCGCGTTCAATCACCAGCAGCGTGGTTCCCTCTGCCCCTGCGCCCGGTGTGGTTTTACAGTAGACAATGACGATATCACACAAAATGCCATTGGTGATAAAGGTTTTTTGCCCATTAACGATATAATCATCACCGTCACGGACCGCCATTGTCTGTATGCTCTGCAAATCACTGCCCGCATTGGGTTCAGTCATCGCCAATGCGCCGATGGCCTCACCGCTTGCCAATCTTGGTAGCCAGCGCGCCTTCTGTTCATGCGTGGCAAAGGCCATCAAATAAGGCACAACCAACTCATTAGTGACACCAAAACCAGGACCATGAATACAGGCATAGGCCAGCTCCTCGGTCAGGATAGCCAGATAGCGATAGTCGTCAATCTCCAACCCACCATATTCTTCGGGGACATCCATACAAAGCAGCCCATTCTCACCTGCCTTTAGCCAGACATCCCGAGAAACAATTTCTGCCTCTTCCCACTCTTCATGATAGGGCGTGATTTCACGTTTGATAAATTCTTGTACAGCCTTCCGATAAGCGATGTGATCTTTATCTAGATATTTAGCTTGCATGTTTGATTTCCTTTGCTTATTTTACAATATCTTCATCAGTATTGACGGATGGTGAACATCATGTTACGATAGTGAACATCATGTTCATCATTGTAGCATACAGGCTAACAGGGGACAAAAAATTTGTATCGCAGATTGCCAATCTGCGTACTGACAACAGCTTGCCAATCTGTTTTACTGATTGAGGCGTTCCTACGCAAACCAATAACAAACATAAATTGAGGACAGACATAGAATGGCCGTACAACCATCAAAACGTTCATCCCAAGGCTCCACGCAACATGCCAAAGATAGATTCCTAGAAACCCCTTCTGAATATGTTGATAAACGCATTTTACGTACCCGACGCCTCCTGCGAGAGGCATTTATTGAGCTTGTGGCCGAGCAAGGCTATGAGGCCGTGCGGGTTGAAGACATCATCGTTCGTGCGGATATTGGTCGCACCACGTTCTATAAGCACTTTAAAGATAAGCGCGATTTGTTGCAACATGTCGCCGATGTGTTCAATCAGACCTATCAGCGCAACCTGATGAATGTATCTTTAGATGCCGAGGGATATACGCCGCTGGCCGAATATACCAATATCTTTACCAAAGTGGAGCGCAACGCAGATTTCTTTCGGATTATCCTAGAAGGCAAAGATGTACCGCTGTTACAGGGGCAACTGCAAGCGACGATGGTTGCCTCGACCGAGGCGTTTTTATCGCAACAAATCGCCCAGCTAAATTTGCGTCCAACGGTTCCGATTGCTATCATGGCAAGACACTTTGTCGGTGCGCTCTTAGCCATTGTGCAATGGTGGTTGACGGATGAGCAAGAACGTTATACGGCAGAGGAGATGGCGGTGCTTTTTCAGCAGCTTCATGAACAAGGGCATACATATGTCATGGGCATTAAGCAAGATTAGTGTCACGGATTTAGGGCACGCGGATTGGCTTTGATTCTAATCAGTGCTCTCTTAATCCATCACACTATCTTTTCTATTCAAGTAAACTATAAAGATGGAATACAAATGACTACACCAATTCAGCTTGAATTACCAACACCATACTCTATCGGACCCGTCAGTTCTGTTAATGCGTGGCTATTTACTGAACCAGAGCCAACGTTGATCGATTGTGGACTGAAAACAGAAGAATCACGGCTGGCACTGGAAGCAGGGCTGGCACAACAGGGGTTAAAACTCGAAGATATTCGACATGTTGTGATTACCCATGCCCATGAGGATCACTCGGGGCTGGCGAGAATCATTACGGAGCGTAGTGAGGCACAGGTGTGGGTCTCGGATGTGGCCTATGATTGGTGCGTCAATCTACCCACGCTGTGGGAGGAGCGGATGCGGTTCTTTGGTGATATATTGCACAAAGCAGGACAACCGACGGAGAACCGAGAGCGAATTTGGCAGGGCAGAAATCGATCCTTGGATGAATGGGAATCCATTCCCGCAGAGCGGATTACCCGTTTTCCCATTGATGGCGTTTTGGAATTTGGTGGTGCGCAATGGCGGTCACTCTATGCCCCCGGCCATACCTATACACAGACCTGCTTTTATCAACTCGGCACAAAACAGCTCTTTTCTGCGGATATGTTGCTCAAGGTCACACCTGTTGCCGTAATTGAACAGTATCCTGATCGACCTCAGGAACGCATCCCGGGATTACTTCAATTTGTGGAATCCATGAAGAAGTTTCAGACATTGGATGTCTCAACAGTCTACCCGGGACATGGTGAGGCATTTACGGATCACACCAAGCTGATCCAGTGGCAGTTGCGCAGCATCGTTGAGCGCAAGGAGCAATGCCTCGGTTTAGTCCGTGAGGGCTATCGCACTCCCTATGAGATCAGCGAGGTGATGTATTCGCATTATCCGAAAGGCGCGCGCTTTACGGGCTTTGCTATGACCATTGGCTATCTGGATTTGTTGATGAGTGAGGGGCTGGTAGAACGACAGGAACGGAATGGAATCTGGGATTTTAAGGGGTGATGATTGATGTTTGCGCGGCAAAATAGTTATCCACCGCATACACATAGGCATCATGCATAAAGCGAATCGCCTCTTGGCTTTTGTCGGCGTTGGGGACAACCTGGTCGAAGCCATGATAGCATCCTTCAAAAGTTTTGGATTGGACCGGAATCCCCTCAGTTTTGAGTCTCTCCACATAGGCCACTGTTTCATCCAGAAATGGGTCTAGGTCGCCCACAAAGGTTGCAGCGGGTGGCAGATTGGCATAGCTCTCGGCACGAGTAGGGGCGGCGTAGGCTGAGATATCTGCGCCTTGCTCGACCAGACTACGCAAATATAGTGCCCAAGCGACTTTGTTATGCTTGCTGCTCCACACGGGCATATGGTTGTTCATAGCCGAGGGGTTGCTTTGGCGATCATCCAGCATGGGATAGAGCGGCATTTGGAAGGCAATCTTGACGTCACCTCTATCACGGGCAAGCAGGCTCACGCTAACCGTTAAGCCGCCACCAGCACTGTCCCCCATGACAAAAATTTGATCCGTGCGTCCACCAATTTCAGCCGCATTTTCTTTGGCCCACAGCAGAGTGTCGTAGCAGTCGTGTAGTGCCGCAGGGTACGGCGCATCAAATGAAAGGCGGTAATCGGGTGCAACGACAACGCATTCACGTACATCCATCAGCCCCTTGAGGACACGCATAAAACTGTCCTGTTCGGGCAACCCAATGGCATATCCACCACCATGTAGAGCAAGGACAATCGGCAGCGGCGTATCTGTGTTGTGGGGTCGAAACACCCGCACCCGAATCTGCCCTTCGTCATCCGACCGTTCAACCCAAACCGTGTGCGAATCTGCACCATCCATGTCTTTGCCTTTGGATTGACTCATGAGCCAGTGTAGAACACGCAAGCCACGTTTGCTGGGATGCGCCAGCAATTTGAAGACCCTGCCTGGTATCCGTAGCTGTTTGTCAATTTTGTCAAAGTCGTGTGCCATGCTTGCTCCCTTTTGGGCATGTTTGAATGGTTCGTTGATAAGAGGATTGTATGGGAGGGGTGGAGCCGATGGCTCTCCCCATCCCAATAAACACAAAATTATTCTTCAGCTACCTTCTTTGCTTCTTCCTCTTTCTTCAACTTTGCCTGGAGCCGCTCGGCTTGGCTGGCCGACCCAATGTACATCGTGTCATATGCCTGCTGTGACGTTTTGAATGCACCGACACCTTTATGCCCATGCCAATCACCTTGGTGATGGATGGGATTCGGTAGCCCTGTTTCCTCTTCGCGTTTGGCAATCCACGCATCCATGCGCGCCCGTAGGAGAGCTACCATGTCGGGATGGCTTTCGGCCAAGTTATTATTCTCCAGCGGGTCTTCGACCAAATTATACAACTCGATTTCCGGTTTAAAGTGGAAATCCGGCTCCAACGCAATCATCAACTTCCAGTGTGGTGTACGCCAGCCATGTTTACGCATCCACGTACATTCGGTGATGTAGATTTCGCTTTCAAATGAATCAACCTCACCGCTGACCATTGTCATGAGGTCGTTGCCATCAAAGTCAACACCTTCCGGCGCAATCCCTGCCAAATTCATGAGTGTGGGTACAAGGTCCTTGTGTTGGTTATAACCGCTGACCCGTTGACCTGCAGGCACAACGTCGGGGTAGCGGATCATTAATGGCACATGCAGCACGTTGTCATACATGCCATGATGATCAAACCAACATTCGTGATCATAGAGCGTTTCGCCATGATCACCATTGACGGCCACAATTGTGTTGTCACTCAGTCCCATGCTATCCACTGCCGTCAAGAGTGTTTGGATACAGGCATCCATATAGGCGATTGCGCCGTCATACTGCGCAATCACATAGTCCTTATCGGTGATGCCAGGCGGCATCCAACTGTCGAGAAAATCACAGAACGGCTTAAAGCTCAAGACAGGCTCCATCGACTTATTGCTCGGATCGCACTCATCGCCGTGATAGAAGGCGCGCTCATATGGCTCTGGTGGCAAGTAAGGTGCGTGTGGGTCCATGTGACGCAAAAAGAGGAAGAATGGCTTATCATCGCCTGCAAGTCGTTCCAACTCTGGCATGGTCACTTCATTCAATTTTTGTGCCTTGGGACTACGGCCTTGGTCCCAGCTACCCCATGCGGGATAGTCAAGATATTTGTCAAAGCCCCGCGCCGCTGGATTTCCGCTGAAACCGACGCAGGTGGTGTTATAGCCCTCATCGCGCAACATCTCGGCCAATGTCGGCACTTCGGCGCGCAGTGGCCCTTGGTGACGCAGTGCCACGACCTGTGTGCCAAAGCAGTCACGTCCTGTTAACATGGACGAGTAGGCACTGGTGGTGGGGATATGTGCGCTGAAGGTATTCTCAAAGAGTGTGCCCTGTTGCGCAAAACGGTCTAGATGCGGTGTGGTTAAATGCTCATAGCCATAACAACTCATGTGGTCGGCATGGAGCGAGTCGATCCCGAACAGTATGATATTTGGTTTTTGTGACATGTTCTTTCCTTTGATTGATGGTTCTTGTATATGAAATGCGACAACGGATTAAGGATGGGAATGGATGTTGGCTTCCGCACACGGGAAAATCCGTTCAAAACCAAAATCCGCTGTCGCATGTTTAGCCTTTAATCGACAAACGGGAATGTCCCCGCATACCCCAGCGTATCCAGCGTAAACTGTGGATTGCTGACAAAACGAATGCCTGGGTACATGGGATTTTGTTGGTAGTGGAAAACGATGTTCCCGCGAATTTCGCCTTCTGGGTCTGGACCCAACTTTGCGCCTTGGTGCGGCACATGACTATAGAAGATGACCACATCACCCGCCATGGGGTGCAGGTCTACGTGTTTCTGTTCATCACACCATTTCTGGAACGGATCCTCGCGGTCATCCGTGTAGTGTAGGTAAGGAATCAGCTCATCAGGCACGGGTCGAGCGAGATAGTCCTTCAGAAAGGTAAGCCGAGCGCGCTCTGGCGTATTATCAGTCAGGTAAAATGTCGTGTTCATGCAAAGTGCCATCGACGGGTTGCTGGCCTCTGCTTTTTCAATCTGATAGTAATAGTCATAGAAATCCATGTGCCATTCTTGATGATAGGCCGAAGGGTTGAGATGCGCACGTAAGCTGCGCACTTGGCACTGTTTGCCGAGAATTGCTTTCAAATAGGGCGCAACGCTGGGATGCCCAAGCAGATGTTGGCTCATCTCTGGCTCTATGCTAAAAAGGCGATCAAAGGCGACGTTCCCCACACTGTTGTTGATGTCATACTCTTCTTTGTCATATAATCCATAGAGTAATTGATTCCATGTATCGATGGTTTCACGATCTAATACCTGTGGGATCAATAAAAATCCATCACGTTGCAGTGATTGCAAATTGGCCTCAAAGTCTTGATCTGTTGTTGGTTCATTTATTGTGTTTGACATAATTTCTCTCTTCACTCAATCAGTATTTTCGCTACCCGATATTTGACGCAAAACCTTTGGGTGGTGGTGAAAAATACAGTACATAACTGGCGTATCTATCGCCGCCTCCCGAAGTTGGGTTGTGTATGTCGAGCAGTAACCCTGTGGTAAAAAATGCTCTGGTTCCTCAATAAGAATCAGTTTGTTCAGATGCTTGGTTTGCTTTATGATCTATAGAAATGATCAACCAAGGAAAGTATACGCTTTGTCGAGCGTTACGTCAAACAAAAATTATGACACCAAGGAGAAGGATATGCTAGACACATACCGTCAGGACTATACGGGGAGTTTGACTGATGAACAGATTCGGTTTTATGATATCGAAGGCTATCTTGTGCTGGAAGATTTCTTAGATGAAGCCGATTTACAGCCAGTGAAGGATGCGATGTCCGAGAAGGTGGATGAGATTGCGGATGCACTCTATGCCGATGGGCTGGTTGAAGATAAGCTGGAAGACAGCCCCTTTGAGACGCGGTTGGCCGAGCTTTTTGCAGGTAAGCCCGATAGTGACTTCCTGCGCTTTGGGCGGGGATGGCGTGACCGTAAGCCCGGCTATTATGAGGTTATGGCAAACAAGAAAATTTTGGACGCGGTCGAATCGTTGATCGGCGGCGAAATCTATGCCAATCCCGTGTATAACACACGTCCCAAGTTGCCTCATGTCGCGGCGGGTGAAGTCCCCTGGCATCAGGACAAATCCTACTGGCCTGACGCCAACGCCAACCCTGTCATCACAGTTTGGTTTTCGCTGGTTGATGCCACCGAAGAAAATGGTTGCCTGCACATCATGCCGCGCACCCACCGCCAGAAGTTGATGTCATTTCACAAAGAAGACTATAGCAGCACAGGGTACTTGGAACTGGATGAAGAGCATATGACCCACATCCAGCAAAGCACCCAAAAGCAGGCCATTCCCTTGCCCATGAAGGCGGGTGATATCGTGTTATTCAACGACCGCTGTATCCACAAATCAACCCCGAATGTCAGCGATCACATCCGCTGGTCACTTGACCTACGCTATCAGCCCACCGACCAAGACCCCATGCCCCGACATGGCATCGGTTTCCTCGCACGCAGCTATCAGTATCCTGAACGCGTAGCGACGTTGGCTGATTGGCTGGCATTGCGAGAAGAACGAATGAAGAACGAAAAGTGAAGAATAAAAAAGCTAGTCAGCTAGTCAGCTATCAGGCTGAAATGCTGAAGTGCTGAAGTGCTGAAATGCTGACTAGCTTTTTTAGCTTCTCACATGCTTGATCAATGGCAACATTGCATTTGATACACTCGCCACCAAACCGATGTTAAACAACATGACCGCGCTCACGATCCCCAAGTGGAGAAAAAATACCCCACCAATACACACCACCCCCGGTAGCACGGTCATGAGGGTCATTGTGTTTAAGTTTGCGTCCAGATTTTGGGCGATGTCGAATAGAGACACGAGTTGTTTCAAACTGCCATCCATCAAGATAATGGAGGCTGTATCGGTGGCGACAGTGGATGCCCCGCTCATCGAGACAGAGACATTGGCTTGCTTGAGGGCAACGGAATCGTTGATGCCATCCCCAATAAAACAGACCGATTTGCCCTCTGCCTGCAATTCTTCAATCAACGCCGCTTTGTTTTGTGGTAAGACTTGGGCAAAATAATGGTCAATCCCCAGTGCTTCGGCCAATTTTTGGGTGGGAATTTCGTGATCGCCAGAGATAATGTACAAGGACTTCTGACGTTTTGTCAGCTCGTGAATGATGTGCTTCACCTCGGGGCGGATGGTGGGACGTAGTTCAATCGCGCCACCAAGTTGATCATCAATGGCAACATAGACGAATGTATAGCCTTTCTTGTGTCCATCCTCTTGTTTCTTTTGGATGTCGCTGGGAACGGCGATGCCTTCCATGTCCATAAAACGCTCACTCCCCACGCGAATGAGTTGGTCTTCTAGCTGAACTTGAAGACCATAGCCAACATCATATTTGGCGTTATGAATGGGGGGTGGTGTCAACTCGCGCTGGACTGCTTCCTGTTGGATGGCGAGTGCAATCGGGTGCGTCTGTTTATGTTCCGCCCCCCATTCATAACGCCAAATATGATGTTGGCTATGGTCTTCAAGTTCAGCTAGAAGACCAACTCATTCGCGTGGGGAGTGAGCG
>JBCCFC010000552.1:0-8660 GCA_039029935.1 Chloroflexota bacterium | reverse complement strand
TCGTGAATATTGATGAGTGAATATTGATGAGTGAATAGTGATTAGTGAACAGTGATGAGTGAACAGTGATGAGTGAACAGTGATGAGAGAACAGTGATGAGCGAACAGTGATGAGTGAACAGTGATGAGCGAACAGTGATGAGTGAACAGTAATGAGCGAACAGTGATGAGTGAACAGTGATGAGTGAATAGTGAATATTACTTGTTTCACTATCAAATATCAGATATGTATTTATTTGGTTTGTTTGATACTTTTTTTGAAGTATTTTCTAATCACTAATCACTAAGGAATGGCAATTAAATAACTTACTCGTTTGGATGAGAGCCGCACGGGGCGTGCTCACTGAACGTGTGTAAGTTAAATAATCGCTATTCCTAATCACTAATCACTAATCACTAACCACTAATCACTAATCACTAATCACTAATCACTATACCACCGTGATCTTGACGCCCTTCAGCAGCACCACCAAATCCATGTCCAACGCCAACGCAATCTTCTGCGCTGTCTTCAATGTCACGTTCTTATCACCAGACTCAATCCGTACTAAATACGTCTTATTCATGCCTGCTGCCTTTGCCAACTGCGCCTGTGTAATATTCTTTGCCCGCCGTACCGTCCGGACACTATGACCAAACCGTTGATAAATTTCTGGTATGATTTGTGCCGCTTCGACAGAAGCACCTTCGACAGAAGCACCTTCTTTAGAAATTTCTTCCGTATTTTGGTCGATGGTTGTCATGCTAGCCCCCTTTGCTATATGCATTCAAGATTATGCATCAGGTTGGTTTGAGTATAGATGCAACTTGTCTTGATTTTTTGATAGATTATCTGTGTGTTTTATATTGCTTTGTCAGTTCAATAATTTGGTATAGACTATTGAATGCTCTTATTTCTGTTTTGTTTTATCGCTGAATTTGCTCAAAAAATGTGATTTATCTCAAAATTCAGAAAAATCAAAACGTCAATAGATAATAAACGATAGGTGTCACAAATCACGTCACAAATCGATAACAACTGGGTATCAACTTTGTATCATTTTTTTTCATTGCATAGGAAAGTATAAAATCAGCTAGTCAGTCAGCCAGCTAGTCAGCCAGTCAGCTAGTCAGCTAGTCAGCCAGTTAGTGTACTGAAATGCTGAAGGGCTGAAATGCTGACTGGCGGAAAGTTTTTTTTCAGCCAGTCGTTTTAGGATTTCCTCTTCATGGTAAAAGTATTATTGAACTTACATATCTATCACAGCTACCTGATATAGTATGAAAGAAGACGTGTTGAATATGCTGTGGTTGCCAAAGAATTTTCTGTAAATACACAAAAAACAGACGTTCATGCATAATATTGAAGACTTGTCTTTACAAAATTGTAGTACATAGTGGTGATAAGAAAATTATGTGAAAACGAACCCAGAAAAATGTCAATAAATAACTTACGACACGTAAGTAAACAAACTAACAGTTTTGTATCTGAATAGCGACTATGTTTGTGTACTTACGCATGATGAATCAATAACATTGCTAAACAACATTGCTGTGATGTGAGGTATAAAAAACTATGAATGATGATCTCTCGCAAAAAGCGGGGCTGTCGTTGTATTTATTGGGTACACCATCTATTCGATTAGGCTCGGCAGCCTTGACAACGCTGGGCCCCGCCAAAGCATATGCATTGCTCTATTATCTCGCCACCACCCAACGTATCCATACACGTGTGGAGGTCGCTGAGTTCCTCTGGCCGAATAGCCTGAGTGATGTTGCATTTCGCAATCTTCGGAATTTATTGGTGAAGGTACGTCAACACGTCGGTGACTATTTAACGATTACCACCGAGTCCTTGGGGTTGAATCCTGACGCTTCCTCTTATTACGTCGATGTGCATGACTTGATTGCAATTGCCCACAGGAATAGTGATAGTTCAGGTCATCTTTCATCATGTCCACATGACCTCCAGATGCATGAGAATAACGACAATCTGACGCTGAATACAATACCACCAAACGTGATCACACAATATCGCCACGCTGTTTCACTCTACCGAGGTGATTTTCTGTCCGGCTTTCGACTTTCCAATGCACCAGCATTCAATGATTGGGTGACACAGACTCGCGACGAGATGCGCACACACGTTGCCATGCTACTCTATTCGTTGGCGCGGGCGGCGATGGTTGAGCAGAATATTGCCCATGCCTATACCGACATCGATCATCTGTTGACACTTGTCCCTTGGCATGAAGAAGCCCATCGGCTCAAGATGATTTTGCTCTATCAAACAGGGCAACGTTGGGCCGCGTTAGAGCAGTTCAAGACATTAGAAGAAATATTGCGTCAGGAATTGGATGTCGCTCCTGATCCGGAGACGAATCGACTTGTCCAGAAGATTCGCTCTGGCGAGATGAACCCAGCTGAGATAAAGCCTGTTGATAGCGGATTTGCTGGCTATCTTCCACCAGAGATGGGTGCTGTAACCAACACAATTGACACCAGCAATAGGCAGAAACCAAGCCCCCCTGTATTGACGCCATTACCCGGTTCTAAAGCAGAAGCACCCCGACCCAACATGCCACATTGCCCCGCCCCCCTAACGCCATTGGTGGGACATCATGCACTATTGCAAACAGCATTGGGCTATTTGCGTAGCCCAGACCATCGCTTGATCACGCTCATGGGGATGGGCGGGGTCGGCAAAACACATATTGCCCTAACATTAGGGCAGATATTGAGTGAGGCTCTGGACGCCAGTCTGCATATGAACCTGCCAGAAAATATGGATACACATTTGCAGCGGTTTGTGCATGGTGTCTGCTTTATTCCGCTGGCAGGCATGAAGACAATTGCGCAGGATACATCCACAGACGGAGCAGCCCGTCAGTCATTAGAAAAGCAAGCATTACGTCGTTCAAGGACAGTAAAAGATAGCCAGCCGCAACTATACAACAGCATCGCCAACGAGATTGCAGCGGCACTTGCCCTACCCGTCGGGAGTGCTAGCGACGTTTTACAACAAGTAATGAACTATCTGCATAAACGTGAGTTGCTGCTGATCCTTGACAGTTTTGAACACATTCTGGATGCAGGCCCACTCTTGACGCTCCTTTTGCAAGAAGCCCCCCTGTGTACATTTCTTGTCACATCACACACACGGCTACATCTACATGGTGAAACGGTTCTTTATGTCGATCCCCTACCCATCCCAGCATTAGCAGAGGTTGAGTCGCTGGTCTTTCATGACGTCGATTTGACCACAATGGCCGATCCTGTCCAAAGCCGTTATGCTGCTGTACAACTTTTTATCGACTGTGCGCGTCGCTACTCCTCACGCTTTCATATCCATCGCGCGGATTTTGCCGATATCATCGCCATCTGCACCATGACAGGGGGGCTACCATTGGCATTAGAAATGGTTGCAGCGTGGACCGAGCATCTCACCCTGTCTCAGATTGTTGTACAATTGAAACAGCATCGTTTACCGCTGACCTTAGATGTGCAGGACACGCCCACACGACATCATTCAATCGACGCCCTCTTTGAGTACTCATGGCAACGATTATCGGACGAAGAAAAAGAACCCTTAATGATGATGGCACACTTTGCTACCTCCTTTGACCAAGCAGCGATGACAGCCATTATTGGCATCTCACTATCGACACTCAAAACGCTCACCGATACGTCCTTTGTCCAAGTCAAAACGATTGGGCGCTATGAGTTACATCCGCTGACACAGACATTTTTGCAGGACAAGTGGCTCTCTCTCTATGGCGATAATTCGCCAAAGACAACGACGCTTTGGCTGGCCTATTGTACTTACTATTTAACCTTTTTGTGTGATCAAGCGCAACGGTTGAATCATGACGATGAGGCCGATGCATTGATGCGTCTACGTCGAGAACAGAATCATATCAATCTTGCTTGGCAGCAGGCTGTGATCTATCGCAAGCTTGCCCTGATTCAGTTGGCGTTTGATCCCTTGATTGAGTTCTACCGACTCAGTGGAGCCTATCAAGACCTGTTTGCCTGTTGTCAGCGATTGAAAGAGTTTTGTCTGGAAGAAGACTGTGCATCCCAGAGTGATCCGAGCGGATACCCATTCTTATTTCATGCCGAGCTTGTGCAGGCTGAAACCCATGCCTATCTATTACAGTATGCAGATGGGTTAAAACAGATGAAATCTATGGCGTCTCTCGTTGAGAATTTAACCGATGCTGCCCGACAGACTGCACCAACGCTCGAAGTTCGTTACTATCTTTGTTATGCCAATACCCTCCCCCCAGCCGGTGAGGCTGCGCAAGCGAGTGTATACTATCATATTGCCCACCAGCGGTTGCTACAATTGCGTGATGCTGGGGCATTTCATCCCCAACTGTGGGCTGACTATGAACGAAGTCTGATGAGCTACACATTTTATCAAGGCAATGTCAAACAGAGTGTAGACCATGCCAAGGCGTCACTCACCTATTATCGTCAGGCCGGAAACCGCCGCAAAGAGGCAAACACGCTCGTCAATATATCACTGGTGCTGGCGACCGACCATCGACTAGAGGATTATGTCGTCTACTTGCATGAGGCATTAGCGATCAATCGACAATTGGGATCGCGTCGTGGCGAGACCCGTGTTTTGCTGATGCTGTCCCAAAATCAGAGCATAAAAAATCCGCTCCAGCGCATTGCCCACCTCAAAGACGCCATTGCCATTTATGAAGATTTGGGTGAAGAGGCCACACTGACCAACCCAATTGGCGAATTAAGCCGCGAATATATCCGATTGGGGCAATATACCCATGCGCATCAACTCCTGATATCGCTCTTAACCCCCAAACGAGCACTGGAGGACAATGATGTCCACTATTTGACCATTTGTCATTTGAGTATTGTGGCCTATCTGCAAGAAGACTCAACCGAGGCGTTGCGCTTGGCAAAACAGGCGGTTACGATGCAGGATACGATTCGCTATGACTGGCGTTCCTTCTGCTTTATGTGTTTAGGCTATGCCTATCTTGCCAATCGAGAATTTCGCCAAGCACAGACCGCGTTTGAGGATTTGCTCAAAGATTTGCAACAACACGGACATACACAAGTGGAGCGTATTCCCCGTACAGGGTTTGCCGAAGTCGCCTATGCACAGGGCAACTATCTTTACGCACTGTCCGAGGTGGAACAGCTACTTTCCTACCTAGACGACGATCCAGACATCGACACCTATCTTGAGCATATGGAACAGGTCATCGACTATTTCCGGCTCCATTGGGTGTGCTATCAGGTATTGAAAGCAATGGATGATCCACGCACAGCAGATGTCCTAACCAAAAGTTATGAAAAGCTGCAACAGTGGGCGGATGGCATTGATGATGAACCGTTGCGATTCTCCTTCTTGCAAAATGTGGTTGTCAACCGCATGATTGTGGAGGAGATGCATAAGGTACGCGATTAAGGAATAGCGGTTATTTAAATTACACAAGTTCAGTCAGCACGCCCCGTGCGGGTTGGATTCAAATGGGTACGTTATTTAATAGCCATTCCTAACGATTTTTTCCCTGAATCATCTTTGCCATTTCCGCGCCCCAGAGCTCATAGACTCTAGCCCCAGGGTGAAAGCCGTCGCTTGCCATATAGTCTGTGCCAAGCGGTCTGTCCATATCCAGAAACTCACAATCATCTTGCGTATGAACCCATGTTTCCAAACTGTCTGCCAAGGCTTTAGCACGGTTCCCCAGATACCAACGCAATGGCTGTGGAAAGGCCGGGAAGCGAGAGATGGGTGGTAGACCCGACAGATAGACCTGCTGCACACCAAACCGAGTACGCAACATCTCAACAACGGCTGACTGATCCTGAATCCATTTGCGCACAGAACGCCCATGAATGACATCGTTGACACCGAGCGCAGTCACTGCCACATCAAACGACTCTGATGGTGGCTCTTCGCTGCGTTGCTGCGCCAACAACTTGAGCATATCACGTGTTGTAAGCCCTGACTGCGCAATAAGTCGCCATGTCACTTCATTGTCGGGTGCGAGATTGTTGACGATTTGCCCTGCCAATGACTCTGCTACAGTAGACACGCCAACACCTGCTGCGGATGAGTCCCCAATCACCAGTAACCGCAGCGGTTTCCCTGTCCCTGCCACCCCAGAGCGACTCCCCTCTGCCTCTGGTAGCCGTTGAATTGTCGCCGCAATGTACGCACCTTCTGCAAGCATAATCGGTGCAAGCATAATCGGTAAAATTATTTGTCTAAACAAAATTAGTGTCTCACTCTCACTTGTTGGAGCAGATAGGTTGCCAAGACAACACCAACGGACTGCATGATTGTCAGTGCATGTGCTGTCCAGATAAACTGATGATGATGATATACAGGTCCGTCTGGTAGATGTGCAATGTTATCTGGAGAAACAAGAATATAGTGGTGATATATATCGAATGCGAGCGCACCAGCCATAGAAATCAGTAGAATAACAAGCCCAGTGGTTGCAAATCGCGTCCAAACCAAAACCACAGCAATAAGCGGAACCGCGATGATGTTGATGTAGACAAATGCATTTTGAGCAGATGTCAGTAAAACTTGTAATTCCGTATGAGCACCACCATGTATGCTGGCGATTGTGTGATGGATGATCACAAATAGCGTTACGATGATTGTTTGATGGTTCATAAAGCCTCTGCTCTCTTTTTGTAGGCATCAAAAGCAGTGATAACCTCTACTGATGTGCGACGCGCCCCCGTCTGTAAATATTCCATGGCCCGCAACGCCGCCTCATGTGCTTCCCAACTCGACCCTGCCACACAATCTTCAACCACGCGGCAGAAGTAATCATGCTGATGCCCATCGACAAAGGAATAATGAACACACACATCGGTATGACCACCGATCATAATCAGCGTATTGGCGCGCAGCCCCTTCATCAGAATCTCAAAGTCTGTGCCAAAAAAACAGGAATAGCGACGTTTGCGGATAAAGTAATCATCAGGCCGCATCCCCACTGCTTTGGCAATTTCCGTGCCAGGGTCTCCTTCTAGCAAATGGACACCCTCCGCCCCATCCAGTTCACGCCCAAAGTCAACCAAGTCACGCCGATGCGCCTCTTGGAGAAACACGATAGGAATGTTGCACTCTCGCGCCTTTTCAATCAAGGCAGGCGCACGGTCCATATATTGCTGGTAATCTTCCATAAAGGGCATAGTAGATGGTTCATCGTTTGTTGGCTCGCCGCCTTGGATGTCAATGACGACTAGAACAGGCTGGCCTTCGATGAGCTTATGTGGTTTGCTCTGTGTCATGATTTCTCCAATCAATTATGCGAAAGAGAGATTATATCATTGCTCCCAACTTTTTTATAATCGTTATCCCCAAAATTTACAAAATTACTGAAATAATTGTTGACGATTTTGTTTGCATTCATTTATAATCGGCACACTGATGACACGTTTTTGCAGCGATTCAAAAGGAGCAAATCAATATATGACAACAGAGCCAATCTGGGATATAGCCCATCTTGCACATGTGGAGCTATTGACACCCAAACCAAACGAGAGCCTACAGTTCTTCACCGAAATCATGGGCATGAGCGTCACGGCACAGGAGGGGGATTCAGCCTATCTGCGCGCCTATGACGATTACGAACATCACACGCTCAAGTTAACCGCTGCGAACGAATCCGGTCTGCGGCATTTTGCATGGCGCGCCCGCAGTCCACAGGCACTGGAACGACGTGTCGCTGCGATTGATGCATCTGGCTATGGCAAGGGTTGGACCGATGGTGATTTGGGGCATGGACCCAGCTACAATTTCCACACACCGGATGGCCATGATGTCGAGATTTACTACGAAACAGAATGGTATCAGGCAGGCGAGGATGACAAGCCTGCGCTCAAAAATCAAGCCGCGCGCTTTCCCGGACGTGGCGTCAATCTTCGCCGTCTGGACCACCTGAACCTGCTGGCTGTGGATATGAAAGGGATGCGTGAATTTCACACCAATGTACTGGGCGCACGGCTCACCGAAGTGATCACTTTTGACGATGGCACAGATAAAGGACTCTGGTTTGCGGTCAACAATAAATCATATGACTTGGCTATCGCAGAAGATCACACTGGCATCCCCGGACGGCTACACCACTTCACCTATGCCGTCAACAGCCGCGAGGAAGTGCTGCTGGCCGCAGACATCTGTTTAGAGAACGGCGTCTTTATTGAGACTGGCCCACACAAACACGCCATTCAGCAGACGTTCTTTCTCTACGTGTACGAACCGGGTGGCACGAGAATTGAGATTGCTAACACCACTGCTCGCCTGATTTTAGCCCCCGACTGGAAGACAATCCAGTGGGGTGAAGAGGAACGCAAGAAGGGGCAGGCATGGGGACTGCAAACAGTGAAGAGTTTCCATACGCATGGAACGCCACCTGTTGAATAGATTGGACGCGGACGAGCGCGGATGAACGCGGAAAGAAAGTAAAAATGGGTGTTCGTCCGAGCTCGTCCACGTCCCGCCAGTGTGATATAATTAAACACAAATACGATTATTGAAGACATCCCTGTATTGCCGATTGCATTGATTATTCGTGGTCGAACCTTCAATGAGAAAATTCAGCCAGAGATTGATACGGATAGCAGCAAGATGCGAACCTATTAGGCCGTTCCACAAAATAAATTACCCACATGCTCGC
>JBCCFC010000551.1:0-8665 GCA_039029935.1 Chloroflexota bacterium | reverse complement strand
CCATGTAAATCTCATTATTGTGCAGTATACCACAAATGGACACGACGTGCATATGTTCGGCAGATAATCGCCATCAGCCTATCAACTCTTCAACTCTTCAACTTTGCACCCTTCCCCATTCCATGTTACAACTATCCCAATGAACGAAACACATTCTGCAACACAGCAGCAGACCGAACAGTTTGGCTCTGGAGACCGCACCAAACATATGCTCCAGTCATCGTTTTGGGTGATGCTCATAAGCGGTGTGAGCAAGTTAACGGGGTTTGTGAAGCTGCTGTTATTGACACAATTCTTTGGAGCGGGTGCAGAGGCGGACGCCTTTACATCGGCCAACCAACTGCCGGAACTCTTTTTTACCATGTTGGCGGGGGGCGCGCTGGGGGCAGCCATCATCCCTGTCTATTCTGCCTATCTCACGGGCAATCAGCGCGGGAATGCAGCACGACTATCCAACACAATTTTTACACTGATTACACTGGCACTGGTCCTCTTCTGTAGCGTCGCCGCCTACTACGCACCGTGGATCATCCGCACGATCCTTGTGCCCCACTTTTTACCCGAACAACAGATGCTGACCGCCAACCTCATGCGCATTCTACTCGCTGCTACCGTTGTGTTTGGTATGGGCAACATCATTGCCAGCATTCTCAACGCACATCAACATTTTATCCTGCCCGCACTGGGCATGGTGGCACTTGACATCGGGCAAGTGCTTGGCATCTACTTCCTTGCACCTAGAATTGGTATCCAAAGCTCCGCATGGGGTGTCTTCTTTGGGGCGTGTATGCTCTTTCTGATGCAAATCCCCGCCTTGGTCCGCCATCGCATTGGCTATCGACCACAGATGGACTTGGGGCTGGATGGCACACGGGAGGTGCTGACCTTGATGGGACCCCGCATAATTACGCTCGGTGTCATCCAAGCCGTCGATATCATCTTTATCCGCCTCGCCTCTGGCTTGCCCGACGGCAGCATTTCGGCCTACTTTTATGCCCTGCTGACAATGGTCTTCATGCCCCGCTCGCTTTTCAGTGCCGCCATCGCCGTCGTCATCCTGCCGACTACCTCGGAGCAGTACAACACGGGTCGCCGCGAAGATGTTATGCGCACCATCAGCCATTCCTTGCAGACCGCGTGGGTGCTGATTATCCCCGCCGCTGTTGGCCTCATCACGCTGGGACAACCCGCCGTTTCCTTTCTCTTTGAACGTGGTGAATTCACCGCCGAAGCGTCAGCCCTCGTCTACACCATCATGGCAATCATGTCGCTCCGTCTTCTTAGCCAAGCCACCCAAGATGTGCTCTCAGTCCCCTTCTATTCCCACCATAACACCACCCTGCCCATGTATGCCAACATCGCCTGGACCATCCTCAACATTGCACTCTGCTATGCCCTCATCCCCTTTGGCATCATCGGTCTCACGTGGGCCACCACCATTGCTGAGATATTTCTCGCGCTGGCACTCTTTGCCCTGCTCCGTTGGTACATCGGCAAACTTGATGAACGTATGTTGCTGATAGGATTGATGCGCATCACCATTGCCTGCCTGGTCATGAGCGGCGTCATCTACGCCATCCGTCAACTAGAGATGGGGATTCTGCCCTATTTGGCCTCGGGCATGGGCCTCGGTCTGCTGACCTATGTTGGCGTGTATGTTGCCTTGGGTGGTAAAGAGCTACACATGTTGTGGCGTATCTGGCAGGATAGAACAAATTAGTGGGAAGGACAGAGGTAAACAACCTGCGATACCAGTACGCGATGACCAGTAACGTAGATTGTCAATCTGTGACGAACAAAAAAGAGAGCGGAATGATATCAATAACACAACACCAAGTCGTATCAGCACTACAACCCTATCATAGTGATATACGCCAATTCACCTGTGACCTCATCGCCATTGCCAGCGAAAATCCACCGGGCAACCACTATGATGCCTGTGTGCAGCGTATCTGCCAAGAGTTAGACAAGTTGGGTTTATCCTACGATTCATTTGCGTATCAGGATGCTGGAATAGAACCGCGCCAGAACATACTCAGCTTTGTGGGCAATGGGCAAGCCGGACAACCGACCGTCTACTTTCATGGGCATTACGACGTTGTGCCAGCGCAGGACCCTGCTCAGTTTATCCCGCGGGTTGAAGATGGCTGGCTGGTTGGTCGCGGGTCAACGGACATGAAGGCGGGTCTGGCGAGCATGATCTATGCAGCGTTTGTACTGCGCAAACTGGATGCATTGCAGGCTGGTCGTGTCGGGCTGTGCATCGTTGCTGATGAGGAAACGGGTGGGCAAGGCGGCTCACGATACCTCGATGAACTCGGTGTGCTGGGGCAAGATGGCGTGGCAATGTTCACGATGGAACCCACCAGCGGTGTCATCTGGAATGCCAATCGCGGGGCCATCACGCTCAAAATCACGGTCAATGGCAAAGCCGCGCATGTGGGGTTGCAGCACCAAGGGGTCAACGCTTTTGAACACATGTTGACCGTCGCCAATGAGCTACAGGCACTCAAGGCCGAGGTTGAACATCGCAGAACAGCCTATACCATTGAACCCACAGAGGCGGCACACTCTATCCTCATGCTTGGGGGTGTGGTCTCTGGTGGAACCAATTTTAATGTGGTCCCCGACACCTGCTCCTTTACACTGGAACGACGCTTTAACCCAGAAGAGGACTTGGCAACAGAGAAGGCTGGGTTGTGGGCAGTGCTAGAGGCATGTCAACAGCAAGGCATAGAACTGGAAGTCGAGATGCTGCAAGAAGGCTACGCTAGCGGTGTCGATGAGCAACATCCTGTTGCACAGACATTGGCCGAGACCATCACAACGGTGACAGGGGCTGCGCCACGCTTTGAGATGTGTCCTGGTCTGCTCGAAATCCGCTGGTACGCCAATCAAGGGATTCCCGCCTTTGCCTATGGTCCCGGGCTGCTCGAATGCGCCCATGGACCAGATGAACGGGTTGAGATCGAGCGTATTTATGAACACGCCGTGATTTATGCGTTGGCAGCAGCACAGATTTTGTCATCTGACATGTAGATACGACCATAGTCGGCCAGTCTTCAGCCTTCAATGTCAAGGTTAAATAGTTCCGTAAGCGTATCTGCATTCCAAAACGCATCAATCCATGCTTCTAACTGTGCAGCATTGTCGGCTTTCTCGATTCAAGCGATAACATCCTCTGGTACATCTGTAAATCTTGGTTCTTTGGGGTCTTCCGTGACAAAACATAATTCACAAAATAGTGTAAAAGAATTGCAAAATGGATACCAGAAAAGAAAAAAGTGAAAAATATAGAAATCTATAATAAAAATGAAATGGTCAAAAAGATATGAGATAATATCGGAGAGGCGATGTATTGCACTGGCCTTGGGAGAAGGCAAGCCTGGGGCGACGACGATTGTTGAAGATGTTGGTGCCCCATGACAAAACGATGATAAAAAGAAGGGTATGGTTCGCATGGGGTAAGTGGAGGGTAACAAAGGGGAAAAGAGGGGGTATAAAAGAGAGAACACAAAAAGCGACCAAGCCAAAGGTCTGGGTGATGAAAGGGGGTAGATTGTGAGAGTCGTAACTCAAGTATACCGCAATTTTGTCATAGTTGATTCTCAACCAGAGTTGTGTTACTCTATGATGAGAATATCGTTAGACAGTTAGAGCATCAGATTTGGATACCGTAAATGGTAAACGTGAATTTGATGCTACCACATAAACTCATTCATTACTTAATGGAGGTATAACCTGTGGCAACACAAGAAGCAGTCGCAACACGGACAGAGTATCGAGTGATCGGCACACGCCCGATCCGTCACGATGGGTTAGAAAAGGTGACAGGGCTTGCCAAGTATGGCGGCGACTATTACTTTCCCAACATGCTGCACGGCAAAATCCTGCGTAGTCCTCACGCACATGCCCGCATTGTCAGTATTGATACCAGCAAGGCCGAAGCATTAGACGGTGTGCGTGCCGTTGTGACATCCAATGATTTGGCGGAAGCTGCGGACAAGATTCAACACATGGGTGAAGGAGCGGCCAACCTACGCAACATCAGCAACAATGTACTGGCGGGTGACAAAGTATTCTACCACGGTCATCCTGTCGCTGCGGTTGCTGCCATGAATCCACATGTCGCTGAGGAAGCACTGAAGCTGATTGAGGTCGAGTATGAAGTGCTACCGCATGTATTGGATGTGAAGGAGTCTATGGCTGAGGATGCGCCGATTTTGCATGATAATTTGCGTACTGACGCCTTTGGCAAACAGGGCGAAAAACCCACTAACATTGGCCGACACTTCCAACATCAACGGGGTGATTTGGAAAAAGGCTTTGCCGAAGCCGACGTGATTGTCGAGCGCGAACTCAAGACAGCAATGGTTCACCAAGGCTATATCGAACCACAGGCATCCACCGTTCACTACAAGGCCAATGGTCATGTTGAGGTTTGGACTGCCACACAAGGTGCCTTCCAAATTCGTGAACAGCTTGCCAACCTGCTCCAGATTCCGATTTCATTGGTCAAAGTGACACCGACTGAAATCGGCGGTGGCTTTGGTGGTAAGTTCACGGTCTACACAGACTTGCCAGCGGCATTGCTCTCACGTAAAGCGGGGCATCGTCCTGTGCGCATTGCCTTGGGACGTGCTGATGTACTCAAGGCCACTGGCCCTACATCTGGCTCATACGTCTCGGTTAAGATGGGCGTAACCAAGGATGGGGTGATCACCGCTGCTGAGACTACCTTGATCTATGAGTCGGGTGCATACCCAGGCTCACCTGTCGGTGCTGGTGCAGGTGTCATCTTTGGACCGTATCGCTTGGAAAATGTCAAGATTGATGGCTTTGACGTCGTGGTCAATAAGCCCAAGACATCGGCCTATCGTGCGCCTGGTGGCACAAACGCTGCCTTTGCCTCGGAGGTTGTGATTGATGAATTGGCTGAAAAATTGGGTATTGACCCGCTGGAAATGCGCAGAATTAACGGTGCTGTTGAAGGCGACCGACGCCCCGACGGACCCATTCACCAAAACATTGGGTTTGTGGAAACAGTTGAAGAGGCGATGAGCAATCCACATTACAGCGCACCGTTGGACAAGGACCCAGTCAATGGCAAAAAACGAGGGCGTGGTGTGGCATCTGGTTTCTGGTTCAATGGTGGTGGCCGTTCGAGCATGTCGGCTAGTGTCAATCCCGATGGAACCATCAGCTTGACCGAAGGCTCCACCGACATTGGCGGTTCACGTGCGTCCATTGCCATGCAGTTGGCAGAAACAGTGGGTATCGCTGCTGAGGATGTCAACCCACAGGTCGTCGATACCGACTCAGTTGGCTACAATGATGGGACTGGTGGTAGCCGTGTGACCTTTGCTACGGGTATTGCGGCCTATGAGGTTGGTCTCCAATTCCGTGCAGAAATTTGCAAACGTTTGGCTGAGTATTGGGAAGTGGATAAGGTGACATACGAAAATGGTCTCTTCTCCACCAATGGTGACAACGAACCACAAAGCATCGGCTTTAAAGAGGCAGCCAAGGCTGTTGGCAGTGGCGAGCCTATCGCTGCCAGTGCCAATGTGCAACCCAAAGGTGTTGGTGCTGGGTTTGGTACACATACTGTCGATGTAGAAGTGGATATGGAGACGGGCAAGGTAGAGATTCTGCGCTACACAGCCAATCAAGATGTTGGCCGAGCCATTCACCCATCCTACGTCGAAGGTCAAATTCAAGGCGGTGTCGTCCAAGGCATTGGCTGGGCCTTGAACGAAGAGTACTTCTATGACGAGAATGGTCAGCTGCGCAACGCCAGCCTGCTCGACTATCGTATGCCCACCTCATTGGATTTGCCTATGATTGATGCGGTGTTGATTGAGAAGGAAAATCCAGGTCATCCATATGGTGTGCGTGGTGTTGGTGAGGTGCCGATTGTGCCACCACCCGCCGCCATTGCCAACGCCATCTATGACGCCATTGGTATCCGCATGGAAGAACTGCCCATGTCACCACCAAAGGTGATGGCCGCGATTTGGGCGAATAGTTAGTCAGTAATCGGTGTATCGGTAGGTCAGTATTCGGTGCGTCATTCCCGACCTACCGACCTACCGACCTACCGACCTACCGACCTACCGACCTACCGACCTACCGACCTACTCACCCCGCCAAACGCGCCCAAGGCTCAACTGTTGGATTCAACGACATAATCCAAGGCTGATAGGGTATATTCGGTTCATTTTCTACATTATATGCTCGGTCAATGACACCCTGATAAACTGTTGGTGTTCCATGAGTGGCTACGCTCCATGAGCGTTCTTCTTTCCGGAATAGATTATGTGGGAATCCTTTGGATGAGTCATGTAGCATGTCATCAGGATTGGGTGCAATACGCACTTTTTCCTGATGGTTAGGCATTAACCGTAGCCCATTTTGCTGTGCCATAACCAGCATCCATTCCAGTGCCATGTCAGACAACCCACTCTCATCATATCCACCACCTACATTGCCATGTGCCCCCGGAAACCAAACTTGTTTCATCGTTTGGTGTCCTTCAATTTCCGCATCCCAAACGGTTGGTGTAAAGGGACGTCGTCTTTCATCAATCGCCAACGCGTGATAGGCATTCTCCACACAGGGGGTGATCCGCAAATTATGAAAGGAATGGCGAGATGATGGTAACATATCAATCACCCAATTGACGACTGGATTTGGGATGCCCAAGGCTAAAACCGTATCCCACACACCCAAGAATTTTATATCCACGTGCGTCGGGTTATGCTCTCGTTTAAACTTTTCTGCACGCTGCATCCGTTTTGCCTCGTCTCGTACTCGATAGATGTTATAGGCGTCCTCAATCATCTGCTCATCATCGCTGGGCAACAGCCCAACCAAATCCACAAAACCCGACAGACTGCGCACTGTTGCGGCTCCACGACTATAACCAAAGAAATAGATATTGTCGCCTGACTGGTAATTTTTCACAAGAAATGTATAAAACTCAATAATATCTTTGGAAAACCCTGCTCCGCCAATATTTCCGCGAACACGAAAAAATGGATCTGTGCCAACGCCAGGTTGATAGTGTGCAATTTGGTTGGGTGTATCTTTTTCAATCAGTGAAAATGTTTTAAAGACATTGGTGTCTTTGCCACGAGCCCCGTCTTGGTTTGTGCCATCGGACAAGATCACAATATTTTTTGGCATGAGCTGCTCCTTCACTTAATTTTTTTGTAGGCTGGATGGACACATCCCTATTTACCTACGGTATGAATGACTCTGCTGCAAAAAGGGCAAAATCGCCCAAAAGTCCGACTTCTCACCAGCGGTAAATATCAGCAAATTCTACAGAAGTCGGACTTTTTTCACCAGAGTCATGAATAAACAATTATTTCACTGGTAGAACCTTTCTTAGCCCGATGTGGTTCCATAAGAACCCTCTCTCCTTGTATAATTCAATGCCATATACGGTTCAACTGTATGGGGCTTCTCTAAAACCCAAGGGGAATAGTTATTCTCAGGATTGTTGGCACGATCCAGTACGCTCTGATGAACGACCAAATCGCCATGTATTTCAGCGTTCCAAAGTTCGCCCCGAGACCGTTTTGGGAGAATATTATAGGGAAAAAATTTGGCTGAATCATGTATAATACCATTGACACTGGGATATAGAATCGGCATACGCCGAAAGCTTGGCTCTTTTTCTGTAATATGTTGCAACTGTAGACCATGACTTGTTGCATAGTGTAACATCCATTCCAGCGCGATGTCGGACAATTGCTGCTCCCCTCTCTCAAACCCACCGCCTACATCGCTGTGTGAACCTGCAAACCAAACTTGTTTCACGGCGCGATTGTCATCGCTGGATGGCTTTTGCCAGATAAGCGGCTCAAACGATGGTCGCCTGTCATCAATCGCCAATGCCTGATAGGCGTTTTTAACGTTATCGGGGAGAGTGAAGTCATGAAATTTGTGTCTGGTTGATGGCAGCAGATTCAAAATCCACTCAATAAACGGGATCGTCGGCAGCCCCAACGCAGCCACTGTATCCCATACCCCAAGAAATTTGATATCAACGGGTATAGGATAGTTACGATTACGAAATTTTTTGGCTTCTCTCTGACGCTTTTCTGCATCCCTGATGCGGTAAATCTCAAAGGCATCTGTAATCAATCGATGTCTTCCAGTGGGCAAGATGCCAAACATCTCAATAAATGACGCAAGGCTACGCACAGTGGCGGCCCCACGACTAAACCCCAAGAGATAGATTTGATCACCTATCGTGTAGTGATCAAATATGAGGTTGTAACAATCAAGAATGTCCTGTGAGAATCCTGCACCACCGATAAACCCCGTATACCTATACCTATCAACACCGACGCCTACATGATAGAATGCAACTTGTTCTGGCGTTCTATTTTTGATCATTGAAAAGGCTTTATAGACATTGCTGTTGCGGCTTTTTTCGTCAAGGTTGCTTCGTCCACCATCCTGACCTGAACCATCTGAAAAGATCACAATATTTTTTGGTTGATCCGACTGCATTAAACAACTCCTTCTATTGAATTGGTCTGATTAATTAAGGCGGTTTTCTGAAATGAATGTACCAAGTGCTAGTAGCAGCTCAAACTACCAAGCCTGTACGAATACACGACTCGTTTGGTCCATTCTTTCTCAGAAAGTG
>JBCCFC010000550.1:0-8671 GCA_039029935.1 Chloroflexota bacterium | reverse complement strand
TCTATCCAATCCCGGTGTTTGTTGGGGCTCCCCCTTGCGGCCCCCCTGGTTTACTAACTGGGCCAACCGCATGGGTACGCCCCTACAATACCTAGAACTGAACAGCCCTGGTCATGTGGATGGGAGTGCGCGGCAGGCGGAGGTTGAGACGTTGAAATTTGGGGACGCGGACGAGCGCGTATGACCAGGGAGATAGTGGAGTGGACATCCTTGTCCGCAGAATTCATTCAGTAGGCTTGGTATGGGTGATTTGCTTGGCGTAAATTCGTCCGTAGTTCGTCTATATGATAAACTCAAACGACAATAAATGATGCATTCTCACCAATATCATTTGGACTATACAATGAAAACTACACGGTATTTTGAAGAACAAGTTTTGCGTAAACGCCCCTATTTAAAACGAGAGTGGTGTCAGAGAACACTAGACGAGCCAGCGTATTATGAGTCTCAACCGGATGATGAGCGTATCCGTTTTTGGGCGTTTATTCCAGAAATTGGCTGTTACTTGCGTGTTGTCACGCTAGAAGATGGCGAAACCATTCATAATGCATTTCGTGATCCAAATTTTGAACTGTAAATCAAGGATAATTTTATGAAATTTCATTATTATGCAGAAACAGACTCTCTGTATATTGAACTCTCTGACAAATCGAGTGAGTCATCTCAAGAGGTTGTACAGGGTGTTGTCTTAGATTTTGATGAGGAAGGCAAGCTTGTTGGTATTGACATTGATCACGCCAGCAAAGTTGTCAATCTATCAAGCTTTGAAGCAACATCACTACCACTTCAATCATTTGCCCTTGCTTAATGAAGTCAGTACAAACATAGCTACCAATTTGATGTGTGAATTCTCACTATTTTGTAGACTTTCAGGTGAAATAACAATGTACACAATTCGACCATTCATCCCCAACGACCACGACTACACCGCCGTCGTCGCCAACCGCAACGCGGCACGCCCCGACCATCTGATTATCCTTGAGCATCTCAAACACAGCGATTCTGTGCGCAACCCGGATGCACAGTACCATCGCTATGTGGTGGTCTGGCATGAGGGTGATGAGGAGACGATTGTGGGCGATGCCGCGCATTCGTATGCCTATCACGCCAAGGAGCCAGGGCTGTATGGGGTGAGCTGGATCATTCATCCTGACCATGACAACGATGAGGTCAATGCGCTGGTGTTTAGCCACTTGCAGACGCAGTTGGCGCGTTGTCAGCCGCCTCTCAGACGCATCATCACCAGTTCACGCGAGGACAAACCGGTGCGTGTCGCCTTTTTGGAGGCACAGGGCTTTGACGTCATAATGCGTTCAGCGATGTCGCAATTGACGGTGACAGACTTTGACTTTGCGCCCTTTGCTGATGCCGAGGAACGCTTTGCACAGACAGGCATTCGCATTGTCTCTGTATCCGAGCTGATGAACGCTGGCGGTGATTTTAGTAGTGATTGGAAACAGAAACTCTACACTGTTGCCAACGAGATCGTGCAGGATGTGCCTTCGCCGGAGGAGTTCACAGAATTCCCCAAGAGCGAGTTTGAGAAGTTCCTCAACCATCCCTATTTTTGTGCTGATGCGTGGTTTGTTGCTCTGGATGAAGGAGGGGATGACAAGGACTATGTTGGCTTGAGCTTTGTGTTGGTCAACGATGCACAGCCGGAGAAGGTCGAGACGGGACTGACAGGTGTGGTGCGTAGTCATCGTCGCCGCAACATTGCCACCATCCTCAAGTTACACGTCATCCGTTTTGCCCAGGATAGAGGCATCAAGGTGATTGAGACGGACAATGAGGAGAACAACCCGATGTATCAACTCAACCTGCGATTGGGATTTGAGCCGATTCCGGCGTCGATGGATTTTGCAAAGGAAGTCGCCGCAGAAGGAGCGGAGGGTTCGTAGAGTGATATCCATTGACTGGTAGTCTCAATACTGTACGAAAAGTAGCATGGGCACCCTTGTCCGTTGCTACTTTTCGTACAGTATTGGTATAAATCAAATTACAGGCTCCAAAATTTTCCCATTACTGTGATACTCCATTTCCATTGCCGGAGGTGACGCCGAATTCTTGGCTGAAGTCTCATACACATAGATGGTATTCATCAACCGATTAAAATACTCGATAGACATCGTAACCGTATCTTCATCCTCCATCACAAAGGGCATGTCACTCTCTAAATCTGCATGAGTCGAAAAATCGTCCGCCCAATTATCCTCCTCAGCAAGCATTGCCCAGAACTCGTCATGAGGAATGCCTTTCCCTTCTTTAAAACGTTTATCAGCATCCTCAAAAATTTGTTGAATTTTGGGATTATAGGCCATTAATAGTCGCTCTATCTCGTCTTCGTCATCCATCCATACGAGGACGCCTGCCGCTTTCCCCTCATAAGAAACAACGATTGGTCGCATATTTTTGTCGGTGTCTGATGCATGGAGATTTGTATTAATTTGTTTTTCCAACTCAAACACTGGTATCATTCTCATAAAGTAGTTGCCTCCCCACCAATATACACTTGGTTACGTATTTTAACGCCTACTGCCACAGCACACACTTCGCATACATCATTTTCAACACGATAGAGAACACGAAAACGATTATTAGGCCCGAGTCGAAGTTCCCACTGCGCATCAAAATAATTTGGCTCTTGGATTGGCTTTCGGTTGCGTGTTTCAACCTCTGGTTCAAATTGCAATTGCGCTTGAATAGTGCGCCGAATCATCGAACGGTACTTTTTATCAATGGTACGCATACTCCGGATAAACTCGGCATCATAGACGATTTCATATTTTGGGTTCGATGTCATAATGCATTTATTATACTGATAACGAAAGCTTCGTCAACTTTGTTGATTGCCTGAGGATGAACACCGATTGTTATGTATTCATCCATCACGATTCATATCCAATAAGCCCTATTTCAACTGCTCCCCCGGCACCCACTGCTGCTCAATCGGCTCGGCATCCCCATCATACAGAATCTTCATCGGCTCCATCGCTTTCTGCCAAGCACCCACATCACTCTCTGTCATGCGATTGCGCCCCTCCAAATGCTGCACGGTCGCCTGTGTCCGTTCTGGCAAGTTCACAAAGTCGGGATAATACCACAGCGTCAGCACAGTTCTGCGCTCGTCGGTACGGTTGGCATGGGCGGCGTGAAAGATGTTGCCATAGCCAAAGACGACATCACCGACGTTGACGGAGACATCGACCTCACCCTCGGCGTGTTGAAATTGGATATGGTCAGGGTCTTCATAGGTGCGTAGGGCATCGGTGTGCATGGCTGCGGCGGCATCGTGTAGGGCATGACGTTTGCGGTGTGACCCCGGTATCACACGCAGACAGCCATTCTCTGGCGTGGTTGGGGTGAGATAGACCATGATAAAGCACTGAATCGGCTGCGGTGTATAGCTGACCGGATCATCCCAGAAGCGACCATCCTCGTGCCAGAAGAGGGGCGGGCTGTGGGGTGGCTTGCTGATGACACGGCCATGCCCAAACTTGGGGTCATCAAAGCCCAACTCGGCCAGCACCCCCATCATCTTGGGATGGGCGATGAGCTCGGCCATGATATCGTGCTGATAGGCCATCTCCCAGTCGATGAGGACCATACTGCCTGTGGTGCGTTGCTCTTCAAAGTGGGCAGCATCTTGCTGTGCGAGAATATCATCGCTAAGTGTTTGCAGTTTCTCCACAAATGCTGACTCTAATACCTGCTCAAATAGATAAAAGCCATCCTGTGCAAATTGCTCGCGCTTGGCCGCGTTAAAGGCTGTCATTGATTGCTCCTGTACTATGATTACGCTGATACGATAAATTAAACGATTCTCGATCATTCTATCGTACCTACCTAAAATACCAAAACTACTTTTGAATACCCCATACCGAGTTATACACTTGCCACCACAACTTTACAATCACGATTGTTGCGACTAAAATAGTCACTCGTTGAGAGACAGACCGAATCATTCACGATTATTGGATGGAAACAGGACACAAACCATGACAAAAATTCTAGCAATCGAAACAAGCTGTGACGAAACTGCCGCCGCCATCATCGAGGATGGGCGATACATCCGCAGCAATGTGGTGGCGACACAAATTGACCTGCACCGTCGCTTTGGTGGCATCTTCCCCGAAGTTGCCAGCCGACAACATGTGCTTTCCATCCAGCCCGTGATTGAGCAAGCACTGACCGAGGCCAATGTCGATAACCTGTCCGCGCTCGACGCCATTGCGGTGACACATGGGCCTGGACTGTCGGGCAGTCTGCTTGTGGGTGTCAACGCGGCCAAGGGGATGAGTTTTGCCAGTGGGTTACCGCTATTGCCTGTCAATCATCTCGAAGGGCATATTTACAGCAACTGGCTCATCACCGACAGTACTGGCGATGCAGAACAGTCACCTGACCGTTTTCCAGCCTTGCACCTGATTGTCTCCGGTGGTCACACTGAGTTGATTCTCATGCGTGGGCATGGCGACTATGAACGGCTGGGCGGGACGTTGGATGATGCGGCGGGGGAAGCGTTTGACAAGGTGGCGCGCCTACTTAACTTGGGCTTTCCGGGTGGGCCAGCCATTCAGCGGGCAGCGATGACAGGGGACGCGACCGTCTTTGATATCCCACGACCGCTGATTGGCACAAAGTCCAAACAGAAAGAGCATCGCTTTAACTTTAGCTTCTCTGGTTTGAAGACGGCCATGCTCAACTTGATTCGGCAACTCAAAAAGGTGCATGGCGACGAGAATTGGCAGGAGCCGCAACGTATGGCCGATATTGCTGCTGGGTTCCAACAAGCGGTTGTGGATGTGTTGGTCAAAAAGACGGTCGATGCAGCACAAGCCTACAATGTCGCGCAGGTGTGTATTTGTGGTGGTGTCAGTGCCAATGCACTGTTACGAGAGCAGTCACAGGCCGCCTTTGCTGCATTGGGTATTCCCTGCTACATCCCGCCGCTCTTTTTGTGTACAGACAATGCGGCCATGATTGGGGCAGCGGCCTACTATCGATGGCAACAGACTGAGAGCCAAGACACATTGCAAAAAAATAGCGTAGACACCCTTGCTCTGGATGTCTACGCTAACTTGCCCCTGACCTAATGATTATATGCCATATTTCTTCATCAACTCAGTGACCGAAATCAGTTCTTTCATGAATGCCTGCGTTTTGGTCTCATTGGTCTGTGCATTCGCCATCACGCTGGCCAACCATGCTTTGGGGTTGTAGAGTGCATCAGCCCCTTCGACCATCTTGCTTGCGGATTTTGGTAAATTGTAGATATTGTCGCTTTCAAAGGCCCCCTTGCCAACACCAATACCCGCTGTGATACCACCGACAGCAGGTTGCATACCCATGCTGATGGTTCCCATCGTAAGCCCAAGAGCCGCACCAAGGACCTCACGGACAACAGGAATATCCCTTAACCATGGTGTTTTCTTAGTAATAAGGTTCCACGTACCTTCGGCGACAATCTGTCCAGCCCGTGGGCCACCTAAGCCTGCTTTGCCACCCTTATATGCACCCATTACTAGACCAGTAATAGCACCACCAATAGTGCCACCGATTAGACCAAGGACTCCGCCAGAAAAGCCAGCAATACCCTTTACCGTGTACCGCCAGATATTATCCCATGCACGCCGTCCTCGCGTTGTGATCCACTCTTTCGGTGAGTCCGTTTGCGGTAGCGGTGTACTATTGTCAGGTGAATCAATCAGGTTCCAGCCTCCTGTTGCTCCATTCCTAACACCACCAGCAAGCCCGCCGAGTGCGCCACTAACAGAACCGACCACGCCACCAACTATGCCGCTAGCGAGCGCACCTAAGCCTTTCAAGCCCGTGCGTGCACGACCTGCATACCAACTATTGTTTGTGTAAGTTTTGCCATCCGAATCAAGTTGCTCGGTACGGCTGCGGAAAAGATTCATGAACCCGCGTGCAAATTTGTGGAGCCCACCATCATCGCCATCCCCAACGGTATCATCCGGTTTGAGTTGTTTCGACTTGCCCCGGAAGAAATTACGGAAATGCCGCCACGATTTGTGTCCCCAGCCCTCTTGACTATCCTTGTGGGTACTTGGTTTGTTCCCGCGCAACTCTTGATGAGTTTCTGTGCCTCTATAGGAATTGTGAATGGCTCGACAGATATTGACAATCGCCTTACATGCACGCACAACTAATTTTAGCGGGTTCAGTACCAACATGCTGCCTGAATATAATGTGTTACCTTTCGGTGGTGCTGGGAGCGTATCAAAGGTAAGAACATCGGTTGGCGAGTTATCTATTTGCCCCAAGGTGAAGCTATGTTGTCGTTCCTTATCATCCATGGTTATCGTGCTTTGCCGTCTATCAAAGTCAGGCTTGTTGAGTTTGAGTTCCGCCAGTAAAGCCGGATTAACTACATCTAGGACCTGTGCGCCTGTTGCACCCACACCCGCGCTGATGACCTCGACATTATTGACGCCTGCTTTAGAAAGCCCAACCGTTTCCTTGAACGCACTGTCGACATTTGGCGCACCACCAGCCGCTTCCGCAGACATACCCGTAAGAAGGGCAAGAAAGGTTGCCACTGCATTGAGGCTATATTGATAGCGATTGTAAGAATGCTCGTCGTGTGCATTCTTGTACGCCTGCATTTCTTCTTGGCTGACAGTCTCCCCGCGACTCCGTTTATCTTTCATGAGAGAATACAGATAGTTGGTCCGTTCGCTGGTCCATGCCTGCAGGATGCTGCGGAAGCCAACCGTAATGGCCGCGCCAATACCTGCGATTGCAGCGGCTGGGGTGGCGAATGCTAATGCACCTTGCATACCCGGAATCAGGGCGATGCTGCCGCTGACAAGCGCAATCGACCCGCCCCAGCGCATAAGATCACCAGCAGCAATGGAAATGTATTGGAGAACTTTGGCGAATCTCGCAAGGTTCGGCCCGCCATATGGATCTTTGAGTTGTTCGCCTGTTTTATGGCTATATTTGTGATAGCCATGTCCATACCAGTGATCTTTTTTGTCGTACTTCTGCTTGGCAGCTTTGCCCCCAGACCAGAGTGGCCCCAACAAAGTACTCCCCAAAACTTTTCCAGCACCCTTACCAAATGACTTGAGTCCATCCCTCCAGCCTCGCTGGATCACGTTCCCTGTGTGTGGCTGCTGCTGAGGTATTGGCTGTGGCGTATTCACAGGAAGCGGCGTTGTCGTTCGTGAGATATGCCCCTGCATTGGTGTCGATTGCTGTTGCTGAGGCTGTTGTTTTTGCGTAGGTGGCGTCACACCATTGTGGTCAATGGCTGTATAGGCAGTGTGAGAATATCGAGAAATTTTTGGACGCCCTATGTCCCTGTGTCTTGTATAAGGTGTGAACGTTGATCGCTGGATAGAGGACACGTCCATATTGGTTCGCTCTGGAATCTTGATCGGTTCATAAATCGCTTTCATGACACCCGAAGATGGAGACCGCTGGATATCTGGTTTTTCTATATCCCGTTTCTGCTTATCCTGCGCATGACGCAACAATTGAATCACCGCCCGATTACCAACCGTGCTTTGCAGATGGTTGACATCATGACGTGTCAAAGACTGTGGTGTGTAGAGGGCACGCTGGATGCTCTGACCCGTCATCCCTTCTGGATTGTCTGAGTCAGGTTTTGGCACTCGATGGATTAATGGAGAATGTAGATGTGGGCTGAGTGTTGGCTGTAAGGATACAGTCGAAGGTGTACGTTGAGGAGAGCTTTCCTTCTTTGTACTTTTTGTGGACGTATTCATATGCAAGCTCCAGATCAACGCAAAAC
Organism: Chloroflexota bacterium; assembly: GCA_039029935.1. Lineage (GTDB taxonomy): Bacteria > Chloroflexota > Anaerolineae > Caldilineales > Caldilineaceae. Next base: position 888 of record JBCCFC010000550.1, on the reverse strand, counting down.
GTCTATAAAAAAATAGCGTAGACACCCTAGCGTTGGATGTCTACGCTAACTCACCTATATTATGATGAAGATAATTAATTATCCTTCACCCTCTTCGGTCTTACGCATTACTTGGAGACCCCCATTGCCAAACATGTGACCAGTTTCATGACGCATAACATCTTTCTTACTCAAACTTGACACAATGGCTTTGTTTGGATACTTAGTAGATGTCAATCCTACTGAATTAAACTCTCTTGCCAATTGGGGATGTTCAATAAATCGGGCTTCCCCACCAATTCCTTGGGATTTTAACTCAGATTGAATTTGAGAATCAGTTGAGCCCGTCTGCCTCATTACATTATCTAGTTTTGTGTCGAGATTTTCCGTAATTGGCCCCCCATCAAAGCCTGTACCAGGTTGCATGGTAGGCTGCTTATCATTTTCATTTCGTTGGATGTAATTTCTTGAAAGCTGAATGCGATCATCTTCTCCAGTACGGTGATTTTGGATAATGGGCTGTCCAGACTTCATTTTGCGAGCAAAATCATCAGCCGTGTCCTCATTTGGGTTCTTTGCTGAGGTTACTGTCGATGTTCGTTGAATTTGGGGCTGAGGAACGCCAATCGGCTCATAGACAGATTTTAGAACTGGTTTGCGCGTAATTTCTTGTCTTTCAATATTCCGCATCAACTGAACTGTTGATGATGTCCCAATTGATCCATGTAATGTGTTGACATCTGAACTTGACAACGATTGGGGCGAATACAACGCACGTTGGATACTTTCCCCAACATCGATGCTGCTCTGTTCGGTTTCTTCTTCACGTGAAATAAATGGCTCATTGATGATATTCTCGCCAATAACCAGATAGGTACCGAAGTCTCGCAAGTCTGCCAAGTAATTTTT
>JBCCFC010000549.1:0-8673 GCA_039029935.1 Chloroflexota bacterium | reverse complement strand
TGTCAAATGCAATGCGTACATTTCCCCTCTTTCTTTTCAATCCAGCATTTTCTTATGGTATAATGGTGATATTCGATGATAACGTTTGAATTTGTTCATTATAGAGGTTGGGTTGTCGTATGAAGCGTTCAACATAATCTTTATAATTTAGGAAATAGAATTCTGTGATAAATCCATTTGACTGGCTGCTTGGTCTATTTTCATTAGATATTGGGATTGACTTAGGGACAGCCAATACATTGGTCCATGTCAAAAATCGGGGTATTGTCATCAACGAACCGTCCGTTGTGGCAATTGATCGTTCGTCTCGAAAACGTAATAAGGTAAAGGCGATTGGTAGCGATGCCCAAGAAATGGTGGGGCGTACACCCGCGCATATCGTGGCGATTCGACCGCTGCAAGATGGCGTGATCTCTGATTTTGATGTGACGGAGCAGATGATCCACCACTTTATTGGCCGTGTACATGGCGGTCGTGCCTTGCAAACTGCACGTCCACGTGTGGTCATCGGTATCCCATCCGGTGTGACAGAGGTGGAAAAACGGGCGGTGCGTGATGCGGCGGTGAGTGCAGGTGCGCGCGATGCAGGGTTGGTGGAAGAGCCAATGGCGGCGGCGATTGGTGCGGGGTTGCCTGTGACACAATCGGTTGGCTCGATGATTATTGACATCGGTGGTGGTACAACCGAGGTGGCGGTGATCTCGCTGGGTGGTATTGTCGTCTCACGCTCTATCCGCGTGGCGGGTGATGAGATGAACGAAGATATTGTCAACTACGCTCGGCAAAAGTATAACCTACTCATTGGTGAACGCATGGCCGAACGGGCCAAAATCGAGATTGGGTCGGCGTATCCAATGGAGCGTGAACGCACGATGATTCTGCGTGGTCGCAATCTGGTCACGGGCTTGCCCGAAGCGATTGAGGTGAGTTCGGTTGAAATTCGCGAGGCACTGGCAAGTTCTGTCCAAGTCATTGTCGATGCGGTCAAGGGGACGCTGGATGAAACACCCCCCGAGTTGGTGGCTGACTTGATGGAGTATGGCATTGTGCTGGCAGGTGGCGGTGCATTGCTCCAAGGGCTGGCGCAACGCTTGCAGGATGAGACGCGGATGCATGTCTATGTGGCGGACAACCCGCTCACCGCCGTTGTGATGGGCACAGGCATGATCTTGGAAAAACCCGAATTTTACCATGAAACGTTGACCAGTATGCAGCGGAAGAGTGTGATTCGGTATTAGTTAGCTTATCAGCGGGTCAGCGGGTCAGCACTTCAGTATATTGGCTGACAAGCTGATTGGCTGACAAGCTGACCCGCTGACCACCTAAAAAACATGCGTGATCGAGAAAGACGTGTTGGATCTTTTAGCAACATCGGCATCCGCCTGACCATTCTGGTCTTTGCATCCATGATCATCATGGCATTGCAACAGACGGGGCGGCTGACACCTGCTGAAAGTTTTGTCACGCAGATTTTCTCTGCCCCACTACAAACCCTCACCATTTTGACGGAAAGCGCGGCTGATTTTATCGGCTTTTTCTCAGAGCTTCGTGTCCTGCGTCTACGGAATTCCGAATTAGAAAACATTAATTCCAATTTACAAGTCGAAATCTTTCGCCTCAACGAGGTTGAGCGCGAAAATCAACAGTTGCGGGCCATGTTAGCCTTTGCCGAAACCCGTCCTGGCCTGGAGCTACGAGGGGCGCAGATTGTTGCGCGCGTAATTGGGCAGGAGAGTAGCAACTTTCTTGATTACATCATGCTCGATCTAGGCAGCATTCATGGCGTTGATGTCGGTATGCCCGTTGTGGTCGATCAGGGCATGGTTGGGCGTATTAGCGAGGTGACAGCGACGACCTCGAAGGTATTGCTGATCACCGACGACAACAGTGCCCTCAATGTGATTTTGGATCGTAGTCGGCTTAATGGTGTCTTGCGCGGCACTCCCGATGGCACCCTTGTGATGGACTTTATTCCCCAAGGTGCAATTTTTAGCATCGGCGAAATTGTCCTATCATCGGGCTTGGGTGGACGCTTCCCCAAGGGCATTCCTGTGGGGCAGGTGATTGAGATTCGCCAACGCGATATTGACGTTTTCCAACAGGCGGTCATTCTGCCAACGGTGGATTTCACGCGACTAGAGCTGGCCTTGGTCGTCACCAATTTTGACCCGCTGGAAGATGTGCCAGAGTTGATGATCCCAGGGGCGACGGAAGAGGATACAGAATCCGCCGCTGGGGAAGCTAACTAGGGAAACCAACTAGGGAAACCAACTAGATGAACCGCAGTGCGCTGTACTATTTTATGATTCCGTTGCTGCTGTTGGGTGGATTGATTCAATCAACAGCCGGGGTACGTCTCATGGTGCTGGGGGTAAAGCCCGACATCGTGCTGATGCTCATCTTGGTGGGTTCGGTGGTCTACGGCGCACAGATTGGGATTGTGTGGGCGTTTATTGGCGGCTTGATTCTGGATACGTTTAGTGGTGGACCGATGGGGAGTTCGAGTTTGGCTCTTATCGGTGCGGCATTTGTGGCGGGTCTAGGCCACGAAACCCTTTCACGCTTTAACTTTTTTGTGCCATTGAGTGCCGCCATTTTGGGGACACTGATCTATGATGGTCTTTACCTGAGCATTCTGGCGATTCTAGGGCGCGACATTGCATGGCAGGCCACGATAGAAGGAGTGGTGCTACCGTCGGTGATCTATAACACCATGATCATGTTGCTGCTGATCCCTCTGCTCAACCGAATGCCCGAAAGCCATATGGTGGGCTATGATAGTTGGAGTTTGGGGCAGCCGGATTAATGTGGTAGGTATTCAGTAGAACGGTAGGTCAGTAGGTCAGTATTTGGTGAACGATCTACCGACCTGCTGACCTACCGACCTACTGACCACCTACGAGAATAGGTTGATGAAAAATATGGTTAACCGTGGACCACTAACAACATCATCAGTGGCGATGGTGGGGATTCGATTTGCGTTGTTTCTTTCCTTTATCATCATTGTTGGTCGTCTGTTTCAATTACAAATTCTCGAAGGCAATGAATTTAGCCTACGCGCAGATGAAAATCGCTATGAGTTAATGCAACTTCCTGCCAAGCGGGGCGTAATCTATGATGCCACTGGGCAAATTCTGACGCGCAATCGCCCCAGCTTTGAAGTTTCTGTCATCCCTGAACATTTGCCCTTTGATGATGAGGATACACCCGATATTGACGAGCGCGCCGAACAGATCACAAAAATTTTGCGCCTGCTTGGGGCAGACCAAGATGAAACCATTGCTATCCAAGTTGCCAACTTGATGTTTCTGGAATTGGGTCGTAGTGATTTTGCCAACACGGTTGAATCTTTGGGATTGCCATTGTCCTATATCTTGGTTCCTGGTTCAGAGCGTACCGTCATCGCTGAAGATGGCTCTGTGCAGAAGGTGACAGACACCGTGCTGGTCCCCGATGTCACGCAGCCCCTGCCACTGCCCGCGTTGGTGGCCTTGGTACAGCGGTTGATCTTTTTTCGCGAACAGGGTAGTGCTTCGCGTCCTGTGCGCATTTTGGACTTGGTGGAGCGGCTCCAAGCATTTGCCATTGATGAAGAAAGTTATCGTTTCCCCAGTGTCCGTGTCAGCCAGCAACCCGTGCGTGAATATGTCTATGGCGATCTGTTAAGCCACGTGTTGGGGTTTATGGGACCGATTCCCGCTGGAGCCAAGGATTTTTATACGGAAAATGGCTACACCGATCTCAACGAGAAGGTAGGGTTAAATGGGCTGGAGTATTCATACCAAACCGAACTACGCGGGTTGCCCAGCTTTCGAAATGTTGAGGTCGATATTCTGGGGCGTGAGATGCGCACTGTCGGTCAGTTGGTTGATCCTGTGCCGGGGTCTAACCTGCATCTGAGTATTGACCTGCGCATACAACGTACCATGTACGAGGCACTTTCGGCCAAGATGGAAGAGACAGAGGCCCCTTGGGGTGTTACCATTGCTATGGACCCCATGAACGGCGCAATTTTGGGCATGGTCAGCCTACCCTCCTATGACAATAATATTTTTGCCGAGCGTATCAACGAAGATTATTTGGCCTTAGAGCGGGACGAGCGGCGTCCACTGATCAACTATGCCATTGGTGGTCTCTATCCACCCGGCTCCACCTATAAGATGGTGACAGCATCGGCGGCATTGCATGAAGGTGTCGTCAGCGAGCATACCAAAATCACAGATGCTGGACCAATTTTTCTGCCTAACAAATTTTATCCCAACGATGTCTCGTTGGCACAGAAATTTGTGAGCTGGAATCACCGGCTTGGAATCCTGCATGGACCAATCAATATCGTCGATGCACTGGCCCTATCCAATGATATCTTTTTTTATTGGATTGGTGGTGGGTTCCCACCCGCTGAGTTCCGAGGTCTGGGGCAAAAGAGTATGTCCGAATGGACCGAACTCTATGGCTACGGCCCACCAACGGGGATTGATCTACCCGGTGAGGTGGAAGCGGTTATCCCCAGCGACCAATGGAAACGTCAACTTTACGCCGAGAGTTGGACAACGGGTGACAGCTACAATATGTCGATTGGGCAGGGATATGTGTTGGCGACACCTTTGCAAGTGCTGGTGAGTACGGCAGCGGTCGCCAACGGTGGCACAGTCTATGCACCACAAATTGTCGCCCAGATTGTGGACGCCAATGGTGGTTTGCAGAGAGACTTTACCCCACGCCCTGTGCGCACATTGCCCCTCAACGCGGCACATATGCGCACGGTTCAGCAGGGTATGTGGGCAGCGGTCAACCGCGATCACGGTACATCCATTGAGAGCCGGATTTCGGGATTGACCATCGGTGCAAAGACGGGGACGGCGGAGTATTGTGAATATATTCCCGAAGAAAATGATTGTCTGCGTGATGAAGAGGACAACCTGCCTACTCATGCATGGTTTGTCGCCTATGCCCCCTATGAAGCCCCAGAGATTGCGGTGGTGGCGTTTGTCTATAACGGTGGTGAGGGGTCAGCGGCGGCACTGCCAGTGGTGCGTAGTGTGTTTGAAACCTATTTCCGCGAGGTCAATCCTATTCTTGAACCGCCGCCCGAGCCAGAAGAAACTTTGCCAGATGAGCAAGCAGGAGAAAATCCGGTGGATAGTAACAGCTAAAGAGTGGCTGTTCTCCACATTTTAGATAAGGTTAATTGAATGCAAAACTCGACTAATCAATCAGAATTGTTTGGACAGACCACACCCGCTGGTCTATCACAAACGTCATCAATTTATCCCGGTACACAAACATCCAGTGCACACTCAACCAATGGTCACTCAACCAATGGGATGAATACGCCGTTTCCTCCAACCAATTCTAATACACCATCACAAACCAATCGGTTTACAGGGCAACCCCTCAATGGGTCAGGTATAAATTCACAAGCAGCGATGGACCAAAGCATTGGCAAACTGATTCGCATACGGGGTAGTGCCAATGGCATTATTATTGAAATCGGTCCCAGCAAAAATCAACAGGGAATACTGGAGCAGGAGCAAGATGAGATAGCCATCAGCATTGTTGATGTTTATGCCAATTGGCCTGCGTTGATGACTGTACTACAACAACGCCTGACCCAATCAGGGACATTTTTTCGTCAGAGTCGGGTTGCATTGGATACAGGTTTGCTGGCCTTAAATACCGATAATCTCCGCGAACTCCAGACTATCTTCAACTCTTTTGACATGTCCTTGGGGGTCATTCGCAGCGAATCTGAGCAGACCTTGCAGGCGGCCATGGCAATGGACATCGCCGTGCAGTATGAGAATGTAGTCAGTGATTTATCCCAGAGTGATGTCGGGCAAAGTAACGCTGGGCAAACTAACGTTGGACAAAACAGTGCAGTTCTCAACAATGTGTTCTTGGATGACTCGGTTGAGCAAACACAAAATGCTACGAACGGCCCTGTTACCAATCCCAGCATGATGGGTGCGCAATCAGCACGGGAATCGATTTTTGCCGAAGAAGCAGACACCAATCGCCCCTCGCTTATGAACTTTGTCTATCGTGGCAATCTACGATCTGGACAGGTGCTGGAACGCCAATCGACCATTATCGTCATTGGTGATGTCAATCCAGGGGCTGAGGTTCTCAGTGGCGGCGACATCTTTGTGTGGGGGCGGCTGCGGGGCATGGCTCATGCGGGACGTGAAGGTGATGCGGATTCGATTATCTGTGCGCTCTCACTGTCACCGACCCATCTTAGCATTGCTGGCATTGCCCTCCCTACCGACAATGACCTCACCCCACGTGGCTGGCGCGCCTTTCGTCGCAACAGCGTAGAACGACCGACAGTGGCCTATCTGGTCAACAATCAAGTTATCACAAGACCTTGGGATGAGTCGAAGCCGGGCGGGTTGTCGGTTTATCGGCGGTAAGTTCCTAATACAAAACAGTAAGCGATAACATGCCAGGAACAATTATTACAGCGACATCGGGCAAGGGCGGGGTGGGCAAGACGACAACGGTTGCCAATCTTGCAACGGCCTTGGCACTCAATGGGAAACGTGTGATTACGGTTGATGCGGATATTGGTCTGCGCAATCTTGATTTGGTCTTAGGGTTGGAAAACCAGATCATGTTTGATCTGATTGATGTACTAGAGGGCCGTTGTCTGCTCCACCAAGCGTTGGTGCAAGACAAACGGGCACCCACACTCTTTTTGTTGGCTGCTGCACAAACGCGTGATAAGTCAGAAGTGACGCCCGATCAGATGATGTATGTGTGTAATGAGTTGCGCACGATGGCAGATTATGTGATTATCGACTCGCCAGCGGGCATTGAGCATGGCTTTCACAACGCCATTGCCCCCGCCGACCAAATTCTGATTGTGACGACCCCCGATGTTAGCGCGTTGCGTGATGCAGATAAGGTCATCTATCTGTTGGAACAGACATGGAAACGCTATCCCGGGCTGGTTATCAATCGCTATAACCACAAACTTTCCAACGCAGGCGAGATGCGTGATATTGACGATGTACTTGATATTTTGTCGATTGATTTGCTCGGTGTTGTCCCCGAAGATGAGTATGTCATCTTGACAACAGATCGGGGAACCCCCGCTGTTCTCAACCGTAATATGTATGTCAGCCAAGCCTATCAGAACATAGCCCAACGATTGATGGGCAACAACGTACCACTGATGAACTTTCAACGACGCAGTTTTTGGACGCGTGTGCGCCGCATGTTTCGGCGTGGACTTTAGAGTCGCGGTTCAGTCGGTCAGCAAGTCGGTCAGTAAATCGGCCATCAAGGACCGAACACCGACCTACCGAACACCGACCGAATACCGACTCACCGACAAGGAGAAAAACATGATAGACCGTCAACAATGGCGTTATTTTGACTGGCCGCTCCTCATTGCGGTTTCCGTTCTCTGCCTCATTGGGATTGCCGTCATCTATAGTGCCACCATCAACACCATTGACCTCAATGGCTACTGGATACGTCAAGTCATTTTTATAAGCATGGGGCTGGTTGCGCTCTTTATTGCGGCTCTTTTTGACTATCGTCATCTGGAAATGTTTGCGCTCCCTGCCTTCATTGTCTTTATTGGCCTCCTGATTGCTGTCCTAGCTGTCGGCTCATCGCAGGGTGGTTCGCAACGTTGGATCAGCGTGGCAGGTACATTGGTGCAACCGACAGAAGCGGGCAAGTTTCTCCTAATTGTCTTCATGGCCTGGTATCTCAGTCGTGTGGGTGAACGTTTGGAACGGTTACCTTATTTAATCGGGACCTTTATCTTGCTTGTGGCACCACTTGTGTTGATCTATCGCCAACCGGATTTGGGCATGACTGTCACCTTTGCCGTGATTGGTGGTGTACAAATTTTGATTGCAGGCATTCAGTTTTGGCATGTCGGGTTGATGGCGATGGGATTGCTTGCAGTTCTCCCCTTCTTTCAACGCACGTTGAGCGGTTACATGCTTGATCGGATTAATATGTTCTTTAATCCAGAGGCATTTGAAGCTGAGGTCTTTAATGTCGAGCAGGCGTTGATTGCTGTCGGTAACGGTGGCTGGCTGGGCCAAGGCTGGGGCTATGGCAGTCAAAATCAGGGGCACTTCCTGCGGGTACGCCACACAGACTTTATCTTTAGCGTTATCGCTGAGGAACTGGGACTTATCGGTGCAGCCCTTATTGTCGCCCTGCTGCTCTTTGTGGTCTGGCGACTACTGCGCATCTCCGACATCGCCCAAGATCAATTTGGTCGTCTGATTGCAATAGGTGTGGCCGTCCTGATCTTCTTCCAAGTGGTCATCAACGTCGGCATGAACCTCAATATCGTGCCTGTAACTGGGTTGACACTGCCCTTCATTAGTTATGGCGGCAGTAGTCTACTCTCGATGATGTTTGCCATTGGGCTTGCCCAGAGCGTGAGCATGCGCCACAAAAAGATTGAGTTTCAATAATGATGAATGGGATATGGGCATCCTTGCCCGTTATGCGCAAATTTCTTGCTTTCGCCCAACGTTTAGGTAGGCAGCCTGAGATACGTTTAGGGCAGAATATTATCTATATCCTATGTCTGTATCTCTTGCTCCTGCCCAATCTAGCCACCGCCGCTGTACATAGCGATACTACATGGACGACACTATCACCGTCCTATTGGGATGTGTCGCCATTGCCAGCAACAGG
>JBCCFC010000548.1:0-8681 GCA_039029935.1 Chloroflexota bacterium | reverse complement strand
TCTCGCTCTTGTCCAACTTCGCAAATCCAACATCCGTTGACGCGTCTATCACAAATACCGATTGCAATTTCATCATGTAAACCATCTTTGATTGATTTTTGTTAAGGGTATTTTGATGTTAACCTGAACAGCGTGTTCTTTTTTGATTCTATTGGCAAGCAGAAATCGTTTTTTCTTTCTATTTTTGCATGTCGATGGAAACAGATCAAATAACAACCGACAAAGTGCTGTTTTTTTGAAAAAATTGCTAATAAATTGTAAGTATGATACAGAGAAATTGTACATATAATTTAATAATAGATTTAGGTTTATTCGACATTGTTCATTCAATTTGCCTTAGCCAGCCAACAATACTTCGCTCTGTTTGAAAATGGTCGTCCTGAGGAATCAGACCTGACACTTCAGTACAGTCATCATTCTTTATTTTTTATCAAATGACGATTACTCAAGACCGTTTTCAAAACAATTGCAGCTTACATCTGTGGCACACGGCTCCGACATCATAGCCTAAGGGGAGAAGGTGATGGCAGCTCGTTCTCGACTTATCTTGTTGATTTCAATCGTTTTAGTTCTTATTTTGATTGCCATTGTTTGGGCATTTAACACATTTATCTTACCGTCAATTCCACCTGCCCCAGGACCAGAACCAAGCCCAGAGGTCGAGGTGAATTTGCCGGAAAGCATGTCCACTGCGGCGAGGATTACGCAGCGGGGGACGTTGCGCGTCGGGGTCAAGTTTGATCTGCCACCGTTTGGCTTTAGCAATGCAGAGGGGCAGATTGTTGGGTTTGATGTGGATATTGCGCGTGAATTTGCGGGGCGTTGGCTCGGTGATGCCAATGCCATCGAATTGGTCCAAGTGACCTCTGCCGACCGCATTCCGCGCTTGACCTCGGGTGAGATTGACCTGTTGATGGCGGCTCTGCCCCATCGACGTGAGCGTGATGCACTGATCGACTTTAGCCAGACCTATTTTATGGGTGGGCAGAGTCTCTTGGTCAAAACCGATTCGGGGATTGAAGGGCTGGATGACTTGGCAAACCGTCGTGTCGCCGCCATCCAAGGGTCAACGTGGTTGGACAATCTGCAAGTCGCCGCCAATCGCCAAAACATCAGCATGGAGATTTTGTCTTTCCAAGAGTACCCACCAGCCTTGGCCTCTTTAAAGGCGGGGCAGGTGGATGCATTGACTGCAGACAGCATTGCACTGATTCAGTTTGCACAGGATGACGCATCGCTGCATGTAACCAAAGAACGGTTCACCAACGAACCCTATGGTATTGGTGTCCGGCGTGGCGATTCGCATTTCCGCCAAATGGTCAACTTTACCTTGCAAGACATGAAGCAAGATGGCAGCTATGACCAGATTTATGCACAGTGGTTTGCGGCGGACAATCCGCATCAGATCGAGGTAGCAGCGGGTGAATGGAACTATGCATTGGCAGAATTGCCAACCGAAATTAATCCATCACCCCAATCTGCACTCGAACGAATTCTGGGTAAAGGCTATATTGTGGCGGGTATTCACAATGATTTGCCACCTTTCTCGTCGGTTGATGAGACGGGAACACCCAGTGGCTTTGATGTCGATATTATCCAAGAGTTTGCAAGCCGTTGGCTGGGCAATGAAAACGCGCTGGAGTTGATCCCCGATGCACCTGCCAGCCATGCATCACGTCTCATCAATGGCGAGCTAGACCTGATTATTTCGGGATTGGTCTATCAACGTGAGCTGGCAAACCTGATTGATTTTAGCCAAAGCTATCTGGGACCACCAACCGTTGTTGCGCCCTTTAGCATTGGGCTACCGTTGCAGGACTCTGCACTACGTGAGTTGGTCAATGTCACGTTGCAAGAGATGAAGTCTGATGGAACCTATGACGCCATTCATGGCAAATGGTTTGGCGATGACGCACCCAGCTATAACATTGAGGTGTTGCCGGGGGATGCCAGCTATCTGTTGTTGCCCTATGCGGGGGCGGCGGATGACCCACAGGTGGTCGCACCGAGAATCACAGCGTCTAGCGAATCGACCATCAAACGGATTCGTGAACGCGACAATAAAGTGATTGCGGGCATCAACTCGCGGGCAAATCCCTTTGGCTTTGTCGATGAAGCGGGTAATGTCACCGGGTTTGACGTTGAGCTATTACAGGCCATTGCCAGTGAGTGGGGGATTGAGATCGAGTTTGTTGAGGTGACGCCCTTTGACCGCGTTGAAATATTGGCCCAAGGCGACGTGGACCTGATTGCAGCAGCCATGCCCCACACCAAAGATCAAGAGAATATCATCGACTTTAGCCAGACTTATTTTATCAATGGGCAAGGGCTGTTGGTGCGCAATGATTCCACGCTCGAAAGCCTGGGCGATTTGGATGGCCGGTCAGTCGCTGTTGTCCAGGGGGCAACACCCGTTGAACGGCTACAGGCCAACACCGAGGCCAACGGCATCTTCTTGAACTTTGTGGTCTTTGGCAACTATGCATTGGCACTGGATGCGCTTAAGAATGCCCAGGTTGAGGCGTTAATCAGCAACAACATTGTGACCACACAACTGGCGCGTGCAGATGCAGACTTGGCCTCAACCGATATTTTGCTCATGCGTGAGCCATATGCGTTAGGGCTGCCCAAAGGGGATGCGCACTTTACCAACTTGGTCAATTTCACGCTACAAACGCTCAAGGAGCGGGGAACCTATGATCAACTCTATCGACGCTGGTTTGGCGATGATGCGACGCCCTATGACATTGAGGTGTTGCCGGGAACGTGGCCTTACAGCATCACCAGTTCACCGATTGAGCTAGATACACCTGTCCGTTCTCGTGTTGAGGAGATTGTCGATACAGGTCGCTTTGTCGTGGGTGTCGCCTTTGACTTGGAACCCTTTGGCTATTTGAATAGTCAAAATCAGTTAGAGGGCTTTGATATTGATCTCGTGCGTGAATTTGCCAAACGTTGGGTCGGCGATCCGGAAGGGGTGGAGTTTGTCCTCGTTACCGCCGCGGACCGCATCCAGCGTTTGATTACAGGCGAGGTTGATTTGATTGCTGCCGCCATGTCCAGAGACAGAGCAGATTCGGAGGTCATTCACTTTAGCCAGACCTACTTTGACGATAGTCAAGGCTTGTTGGTGCGTCAGGATAGTGGCATTGTGACCACGAGCGATTTGGATGGGAAGGTCATTGCGGTCATTCAAGGCTCACCAACCGAGGAGAATCTACTGCGCACAACGGCTGTTCTTGGCATATCGGTGGAGTTCTTGCCATTCCAGGAACATCCACAGGCCGTCGAAGCACTGAAGGCGGGGCAGGTCGATGCGTTGACCACCTCTAGTGCAGCCATTGCCCAGTTTGCGCTTGATAATCCCGAATTGGTGGCGATTGAAGACAGCTTGGCAAGTCAGCCCTATGCCTTTGGTGTGCCAAACTATGATGATCGCTTCCGTGATTTGGTCAACTTTACCTTGCAAGAAATGAAGTTGGATGGCACATACGACCGCATCCATGCACAGTGGTTTGGCGAAACTGAGCCTTATATTGTCGAGACATGGCCCGGTGATAATTATTTGCCGTTGGACCTGATTCCGATGATCCGGATTGGCGAGGGCAATTTTGTTCGTGGTGACTCTGAGGGCTTCCCCGATGAGCGACCAGCAAGAGAAGTCTATCTGGATGAGTTCTATATTGACCAATACGAAGTGACCAACCGCCAATATGGGCAGTGTGTGCGGGCTGGTGGCTGTACGCTGCCAAGACTGCCTCGCTCGGTCAACTTTGCCAACTACTATGCCGAATCAGCGTTTGGCAACTCACCCGTGATTTGGGTGACATGGCAGGATGCCGCCAACTACTGTGGCTACGTAGGCAAGCGTCTGCCCACCGAGGCGGAATGGGAAAAGGCCGCACGTGGCGAAGCAGGTACGTTCTATCCTTGGGGAGATGAACTGCCAGAAACGCAGGCTAACTTTAACTACATCCAGCGTGATGTCACACCCGTTGGCTCTTACCGAGATGGTATCAGCAGCTACGGTGTACATGATATGGCGGGCAATGTCCGTGAATGGGTTTCGGATTGGTATGGCTGGGATTACTATCAAGCATCACCTGACCGCAACCCACAGGGACCAGATGCTGGCTCAACCAAAGTGTTGCGTGGTGGTGCATGGAATGACACGGCATTTTATTTACGGAACACGATTCGCAAAAATTTCCTACCCGAAAGTTTTGACTCGAATCTAGGATTCCGTTGTGCAAGTACGGTTTTCCCACCGGTTCGGTAGGTCGGTGAGTCAGTAATCGGTGAGTCAGTAGTCGGTGAGTTAGTAGTCGGTGAGTTAGTAGTCGGTAGTCGGTGAGTCAGTAATCAGTAGGTCAGTAATCGGTGAGTCAGTAATCGGTGAGTCAGTAATCAGTACCGACCTACTGACCTACTGACCTACCGACCTACTGACCTACCGACCTACCGACCTACCGACCTACCGACCTACTGACCTACCGACCTACTGATTACCGACTACTGCTCTACTAAACACCGACATTGACCAAAATTGATGAAAAAATTAGAAAAAAGAATAGATTTTGTGAAACCATTTGAAGCGTAAACAAGTTTAGTTAATAGTGATTAGTCTTGTTCTTTTTGACGAACTGTCGAATATTTTTTGATGCTTACTGTTGTTCAATATTAATTTTAGGGTATAAACTAGGTCTCGCACTATGAATCATTATTATCGGGTATTGGATGTTCCGCCAAATGCCACGCCAGAGCAATTAAAGACACAATATAAACAGCTTGTGCGTATCTATCATCCAGATCGTTTTCGAGATCCCCGTGATAAAGAATATGCCGAGCAGAAGCTTCGTGAAATTAATGAAGCCTATGAAGCCTTGTCCAACTTACCACGGACGGTGGAGAATCCACCCCGCCCTGTCGCCACACCAGCCCAGCTTAACTTTGGCTCGTTGGCGCATGGGCGACGTAAGACCATGACCTTCCAAGTAGACAATTTGGGTGGGCCTGCTAAGTCCATGAACTTTATTTATAGCGATCAAGATTCATGGTTCAAGGTGGCAAAGGGGACACGTGTCTATGCCGAGAAACCCGTGCCTGTCAAAATCGAGGTGATGGTCGAAACAGAGAAGTTAGATATCGGTAAGTCCTATGAGGGCTGGCTGGATGTCGAGATGGATGGCTTTATCCAGCGTGTTGATCTCTCTGTCGCTGTGACAGAACGTCAGTCGTTGGGTGGCATCTTCAATTTCTCCAATGCACCTGCACGTTTAACCTTGGTTGCCGCATCATTAATCATGGTTGCGCTTGTTGGGGCAACCATGTTTTTTGCACCTTGGCAATCATTCTCTAGCATACTGCCCGACACCGCAGGAACGAGCGGTGGCTCATCGGTTACAATCGCCCCATCGGATGTCAAGCTCGCCTTTGCCGTTTATGAAGAAAATGACGGTTGGATGCTCTATATGTCGGATGCCGATGGAACAAATCAAGAAAGTCTTGGTATCAACGGCTGGTCTCCAATGTGGTCTCCAGATAATAAACGCATTGCCTACATCTCGGATGAAACTGGCGTCCCTCAGATCTACATCCTGAATCAAGAAGACCAAAGTATTCGTCAGCTCACTAAAGGGGTTGATGTCAAATCAAATCTTACATGGTCTCCGGATGGTCGTCGGCTTGCGTACATCTCTGGTGATGACACGAAAGAGGATGTTGGTGGCACATTGCAGGTGGCTGATATTTTGAGCGGGCAAACATGGCCGTTGACAAGTGGTGCGCAGGGCGATGTGCAGAATTTCGTCTGGAATCCTGATAGCCATCATCTGTTATTTGATCTATACTGGAATGGAGAACGTCGTATTTACCAGACCAGTATCAATGGTGGCGATCTGCAGATTTTTACGCACTTTGATAGTTGGGGGCCAGCGATCTCGTCCAATGGTGAACACATTACGGTCTCATCTGGACAAGGTCTGTATACAATGGACCCGCATGGTAGAGACTTGAATCAGTTAAATGAGTTTGCGGCATGGGCGCCCAGCTGGTCGCACGATGATAAAAAGATTGCATTTTTGGCTTATCCAGAGAATACGGATAGCGAGACAACCAACAAAGCGGACCTTTGGGTGATGGAAGCGGATGGTTTTGATTTAAGACGCTTGACAACAAGCGGTGTTTTGGATTATGCTTGGTCTCCAAACAGCTTGCAACTCGCTTATGTTACAGGAAATCTCAATACGGAACCGTCAACACTCTATCTATGGGTTGTTGTTCCTGGGAACGCACCACAACTGATTGCAGAAGTCAACGAATCTAATATTACATGGACATACTAAGAATGCCAGTATATTTAAATTTTCAACAATATGCTGGACGAATTATCAGGAAGATGCCAGTGAAGATTACAGGGAAGATTTCTGTACAAATTGTATCGCTATTTTTGTGGGTAGTTGCAATGGGTATGCTCTTAACTGCTTGTGGGGGAGGTGGAGACAATGTATCTGCCGACGCAACGGGCAGTTCTGCGGATGAGCCTGTTGTCGCCAATACGGAGCCAGCAGATGTGTCATTCATCAATGTCGTACTGAATGATTCATATTACGGCGAAAGCGACAATAACATTGCTGCCCCACCTGTTTGGCGGGTACGGGACGGTACATTTGTTGTTGCACAGATGAAGAATTTTGGCTCACTCAAACATAATTGGGCGATTATCCAACCAGGCGTACAGGTTCCTGTTCCTTATGAAGAAGGCGAAAATAGCAGTATCTTGATGTATATTGCGGGGATGTTATATAAAAATAATGAAACCACAGTTACATTTACCGCTCCCGATGTCGGCCAGTACCAAATTATTTGTACGGTTTCTGGTCACTATCCTGATATGCAAGGAGTTTTGATCGTAGAGTAATTTTGTATCTTGCTAGAAAGTATCATGGGGTATTCAGATGACTCAATCTCGCCTAATTACTATCATTGTCGTTTTTCTTGTGTTTAATGCCATTGTGGCGACGATTCTTTTTCTCAACCTCGATATGTCGAATTCTGGTTCTAGCCAGCAAGAAATCTCTGAGGGTGCGGAGCCACTTGTGGCAAATGTAGAGCAGAGTGAGCCGTCTGCCCCGCAACAAAATGCACAGGCAGAAACGGATTCTACATCAGACACGGCTGCCGAGGTTGTGGTGGATAACGGGTTGATCCCTGAACTGACATCGGATATTCTATCGCAGTTTTCGCCGCTGCCCCTATTGGCAACCCCCAGTGATTATCAGATGACAAGCCAGCTCGTAAGTCTGGGGCGCACACTCTTCTATGACCCACGTCTTTCAGTTGGTCAGCAGACAAGCTGTAACACTTGTCACCCACTTTCGCATTACGGCGTGGATCGTCTCCCGCAGTCGCTTGGGCATGATGGTAAGTTTGTGAGTAGAAACTCACCGACTGTATATAACGCAGCACTCCATTTCGCACAATTTTGGGATGGCCGTGTTGAAACCATTGAGGAGCAAGCCAAAGCACCAATTTTGAACGATGATGAAATGAGCATGGGGTCGCCTGAATATGTGGAGCAGGTCATCCGCTCAGTGCCTAACTATGCACCGCTGTTTTCTGCTGCTTTCCCTGGTCAAGAAAATCCCATCACATTTGACAACCTGGCAACAGCGATTGCCGCCTTTGAGCGTGGTTTGATTATACGTTCTCGGCTTGACTTCTTTCTAGAAGGAGACTATACACAGCTCACCGAACAAGAGCAGCATGGTATGGTTGAATTTGCTCAAGTTGGTTGTATCCAATGTCACACGGGGGCAACCTTGGGTGGACAACTCTATAAAAAATTAGGAGAGATTATCCCCTATCCCGTCAAAGACCAAGGGCGCTACCAGGTGACACGGGCAGAAGATGATCGCCAAGTATTCAAAGTGCCTAGCTTGCGCAATGTTGGACAGACAGGACCCTACCTTCACGATGGTAGCCTACACACGCTAGAGGAAATGGTCGCCTTTATGGCTCGCCATCAATTAGGCAAAGAATTATCAAATAAACAAATTGTAGATTTAGTTGCGTTTTTAAATGCATTAACTGGTGAGATACCCATCGACTACATCGCCGAACCACCACTGCCGCCCAGTGGACCAAACACACCCAAACCCGGTACACAGCCAGCAACCAGCTCATCGGATACAAGTCAATCGAGTCTGCTGCCAGACAACAGCTTGGCTAGCGTCAGTGTGGCTAAAGTCACTGTCGCCAATACGCTTGCTGAGAGTGCATTGAACAGCACAGCTAATGACTAGACTAACAACCAAAATGAAGGATCCACATAGACGCTATGCAAACAATTAATCGTGATTTTTTTCGTGTGTTCTTAATGTTGGTGGGCTTGGTTGTAATCGGCGTTGTCGTCGGGGTTGTGCTAACCTCGCTCACCCCCCAACAGAATGCCTTTCCCATTGCTCAAACGACTGTGCCCAATGATCCTCAAGTCAGCACAAACAACGCGGCCAATCCGACCGTTGAGCTTGTGACGCCATCATTGGCAGGTGCCACGCTGATTTCCATTGTACCCGAAACACCGACATTGGCGTTGGCAACAGCGACACCTGTTCCACCAACACAGCCGCCAATCATCCCTACTCGAGCACTAGCCACACCGATTCCGGTTACGGATGTGA
>JBCCFC010000547.1:0-8688 GCA_039029935.1 Chloroflexota bacterium | reverse complement strand
CCTTCTTCACGGCCTTCTTCTCTAGCAACCTCGATCCATGTTTTTTCATATTCTATCAATTGCTGCATAATTTCCTCCGTCGCACCCTGTTGCACTTGTTCATTGGGCAGATAGGTTCCAACCACTTCTGCCAAGAATACTTTATCACCGTTGTCCAGATCACTCTGTACGATGATATCAAAAATTTGTTTTTTGATGACTGCGCTCTCTTCTTCTGAGTGATGCATCAACGCGGCCAGGCAGGCGGCCACGGGATCGTTGTCTTGAAGATAATCTTCGCTACGCAGACGCCCCAAATCCACTTGATAGTACCGGAAACTGACATGTTCCTCACCCCATAATGTCTCGGTGTACGTTTCGATGGTGATGTTATCTTCACCTTTTTTCCGCTGGTTGTGATGCGCCCTTTTGGATGACAAAGGTAATGGATGGCGGAGGATATTCTATATCACTTTTTTATTAAACTAAAGAATAACTAAATTTTGTTTTAACATCACAAATCTATACAAATGAATTTTTTAAATATCATAAGAAGGCTAAAAAATTTTTTATTTAACCCAATATGAATATAATAAAAAAAATATCATGCAAAAAAGTATATTTACTATTTTGTTATTGCGCTCAATGATGCTAATATTTCACAGCCGTTACCGGATGCAGTATGGGCGATGAAGCCAAGCATAATCATATATTTTTAACTACAACGACCTTAGCAAAGGAGTAGCACACAATGACAGACATAAGGTCAGAAGGAGACTACAAAAGTCAGAGCCAAAAGCCAGCCGTTCGGGGGTTTCAACTTGGCTCGGATGGTATTGGTAGTCTGAAAGAGAGCGTGAACCATTTTCGTGGGGATGTAAATTTACCCATCACGCTGGTCGATTTGCCCACCCAAAATGGACCGGGTGTGCAAGTGGTCGCCATGTATGACAGCAATGTAAACGCGTCTGTGACCACATGGAATATGGAAGCCCCAACAGGTATCTTAGGACTGGGTTGGGCCATGCCCATTGACCATATTGCTGTCAACCAAATGGCAAGCGCGTCTGGCTATGATGATGACTATTATCTTGTGAGTGGTGGGAATTCCCTTCTACTAACGTTTATTGGTGAAGATGCACAATCAATTCGCTTCTTTTGCAAGGAATACCCGTTGTGGAAAATTGTCTATGAAATCGCACCCGAAACATGGACCGTCACCAAGGAAGATGGCTCTGTTGAAATTTATGGAGACCCGGCAAGTGGTCGGCAGACTGTGCAACACAATGTGTTCTGGGGCAATGGGATCGGGGCAAGCATATTGTCGGATGGTGCAACGCAATATGTGGCCGCGTGGAATCTATCGGAGCGTCGCTCTGCATGGGGTGAGGGTGTCGTTTACACATACACCAATGATGAATTGAATGTTACGGATGGTGTGGCATACACCCGAGCCTCTTATATTGACCAAATTCTTGACCCGATGGGACGAACTGTAACGTTTCACTATGCAGAGAAAAAACTCACTGAATATTCTCCTTTACACACCAAGCCAGGCGGTGAAACCTATTATGCATACCAAGACAGTTATCAAACGCGTTATCTGACCTCTCTTGAAGTCGCTTCGCAGGGGGAAGAGCTCTATACGGTTGTTTTAGGCTATGAAGAGACACTCTATAACTACCAGCAAGATAAGCCTGATTGGGCGGATGATGGCGATGTTGCCTATTTTGACAAACGTATTTTAAGCACGATTGCCCAACAAAAAGCAGGTCAACCCATGATCCCACCAATGGTGTTTCAGTATGATTTGGCTGGCAGCACAGACAATCCGGGGGCATTGCTCTCTGTCACCTATCCACAAGGTGGGCGGGTCGAGTACACCTATGAGCAACTTTCTTGGAACCCAGAAGATAGCGGCGCAGACAATGTTGATATTTTTAAAAAGAAAATTTTGATTAGCGACCCGCTTTCAGGAGGAGGAACGACCACACCTCGTATTTGGTTTGGGTCTGATTATGTTGTCGTTTATTGGATCAAAGATTCAAAAAGCGCGATCCAAGTCTATCAGTCGGGTGGACAGTGGTCAACCCCTTGGGAATACGATAGCTTGCCCGGTCTCGATCTGGAAGAAGAGCAAATTGATCAAATCAAGATAACGATTCAACCAGATTTTTTTGCGCTCTATTTAAATAGTGTCTATGAGGATAAGCTATACATCTTCAACAAAAAAGACTACCAGTTTGGGGAATGGGAAGTCACCGTGCAGGAGGATTTTGACGTACATGAGGATGATATTGAGCCAGCAGAAGCGGTTCTCATGAGTGGAGACGATTTTATTGTCCTGCATCCAGGTGGACAACCGAACGTTGTTCGCTTTGACTTTGATCGTGTTCAGCGGACGTGGAGAGCAGATGATAGACGACACAGCACGAGCCAACTTGCGGTTGCTGCTCATAACACCTTTTACGTGGTAGCCTCTTTTGACGATGGTAGCCTTGAGGAAGGCACTATCTACTATAAAGATTTGGCGAACGACTGGCATGAGTCAGGCTTATCGCTCCCTTCTTCTATTCGTTTCGAGTGGGCATCGCTCTTTGCCAATGCGCTTTGGGCTGTTGGTGATACATTTGCGGCCTTAACATATCCAACGGGTGACGAAGAGGATGGCACGGCAGAGATGTCGATTGTCATGTGGGATCAACATTTCGGTAAGCTCCATGTGTATAGCGGTGCGTTGGATGCGGCGGTCTTTCAAACACAGATTGTTGGCAGAAGCCTCTATAGCGGTCGTTACATTTACAGCTATAATGGGCAGGAGTGGAGAGAGGATGATCTTCGTACATCGGGTGAAGAGAATAACTTCTATGTCTATGGAGAAGGGTTAGCCCTACGTTCAACGATTGACGGACGTTCGACAGATGACTATGTTTTGCGCTATGACCCTTATGCGTCAGGCGGGAAAGGCGATTGGGTCACTGTTGGTGTTGACGATCCGACGGGTCAGTTTCAACCCAGCATCAATGGGCAATTTATCACCATTGGCGAAACACTCTATCATCAAAATACAGATGGCTCACTCAAGGAAATCTATGATCTAAATGCCACTAGTAAAATTACGCCGCTTTTCAATCGCGCACCCTACTACATTGCCTACCAGATTGATGATGAGACGATTGTCTTGCCCCTCAAAAATGGGCGGGTTTATGGAGAGCCAATTGTTTATCAGGATCAATGGATTCTACCAGAAGATCCGGTTTACTCTGGTGGCATTCTAGGCGGGTTCCAGTCTTTTGTTACATATCGTGCCAATTATGATTTTAATGACCTCTCATCGCTGACCCTCTACCGTATCTTAAATGGCTCATTGGCAGAGACAGAAACGGACATTGTCGTTTCGCGCCTCACCATTGATGATGGGTATCAACCACGATCCAAAACGTATGCGTATAACACAGACAAGGCACTCTTTGATAGCACGGGGCAAGTGATCCAGTACCCAGAAGTGACCGTGACACCGCTGGATGCCAGTGGCGCAACGATGGGTTGGACGGTCTATAAATTTCATAATGGACTCCCATTGGGTGCCCCGGGTGAGTCTAATTTTAATGAGTACTATAGCCTCTTTGTTGGGACACTCTATGAAACCGCTGTCTACCACGCAGATGGTCAGCTTCTTTCCCAAACACGGGAGCGATGGGATGGTCAGCTATTGGATGCAGGCGACGCGTCTGAGGTGGGGGTTATCCAGCCCGTCGCTGTCCCTGTAAATAGCGAAACCGTTGAAACCACGATGGGGTTGGTGGTTTTGGGTGCGGATGGGTCAAACATACCGAATGCTGGCAGCGTGACAAAGACAACAACCCGCACCTTCTCGTCCCAAACGGGGTTGGTGGCGTCGCAAATGCTTACACACCACAATGAGTATGGTGTTGAAGAACAGCTTCAAGAGGCGATGACCTATGCGTGGGACATTGCGGATTATGCTGGATTAAAAGCCGCCAACATGCTGACGGCAGTTGCACAGAGTACGCGGGAAAATTTAACCGAAGGTGAACTTATTACCTCTGTTGTCATCGAGTATCAATCCTTTGATGCTGTCAACGTCGCTAGTGGAGTGTGGGCAGAGAAAGCAACCTATCAATGGTTGGGGCCGGATGCGGGTCAGACGGAGCCAACGTTTAACTTTGCCACAGGCGGAGACCAAGCTGGATGGCTCAAGAAGGAAGAGGTGCTTGCACGTCACCCGCAATCGGGTCAGGTTGCGGCGATAGCAGATAGTGCAGCGGTTGTTCAATCCAATATCTATGACACAACGGGCAATCAGGTGATTGCACAGTTTGTCAATGCCAATGCGACGAGTACACCCACACCAGAGGCTGGGTATGCTGGTTTTGAACCCTATGAAGCGACAGGGGATGGCACAGGTGATGGCACTGGGGTCTGGCAACCCAGTCAAGGGACGCTGGCGGATTTGTTCTATACCAATGATGCGCACACAGGAAGCCGGTGTTTGCAACTCACAGGTGGCAGTGGCGTCACGCTTGAACAGGCATTTTCAATTCCCACGCCGGGTCGTTATGTCTTAACCTGTTGGGTCAAAACAATAGAGGACCCAAGCGGCCAAGCGGGCTGGTCCTTCTTGAATGGCGCAACCGAGATTGCACAGCAGCCTATCCCGCACACAGAAGGACAATGGCAGTATATTGGGTGCTATCTCACACTTGACGCCGCAGCGACTATTACAGCGCGTCTCTCCAATGACATGGCTGGCGGGAGCGTCCTCGTCGACAACATCTTCTTTGCACCCGTTGTTGGCAACTTTTCCGCACAGGTCTATGATCCAGACCGTTGGCTACAGGTTGCAGATTTGGGGCCTGCTGGTGAGACATTGCGCTATTTCTATGATCATCTTCATCGCTTGATTGTGGCAACAGGCCCGGATGAGTGTCCTTCAACACTCCAAGGGTTCTCCTATGCAAGAGCATCTGCGCAATCATATACACAACTTGACACCGTTGACTGGCAAACAGCACCCAATGCATGGTTTGAAATCACGCCGCGCACAGGTGGGCTGTTTGATGATTTCCGGGATGGTTTGTGGGAGGATGTATGGGATTCAGAGGACGCAACATCGTGGAGCGTGGTCAACCAGAAGTTAACCTACCAAGGCTCAAATGGAACGGCGAGTATGGTGACGCTTCGTGGGTCCGATGTCTATACAAATTGCGGCATCCGCTGGTCCGTTGGCGTTGTTGGTGATGCCGAGATTACACAGCCATTTGGTGTCACTCTGGGGGATACCGTCAGCGTGACCTATCAATCGGGGACGTGGACACTCTCGGCTGATGGTGCTGGTGTTGATACATATCAGATGCCCCTGACCACATCATCCGCAGATTGCTTGCTTGTTTCACAGGGGCAAAGCCTGCTCTTTTTTGTCAATGGGCAACAAATTTTGGGGCATTATGCCAGCACACCTGCCCAAGGAATGCTCTCGCTGACCACAAGCCAAGCGCAGATGACCTTTGCCCAAATCATGGTGCTTGAGGAACCCGTCATGACTGTCAACTATACCGATGGCGCAGGGCAGACGATCCAGACACAGGCAATGGATGATGAGGGCATTCTGGCAATGGACTATCTCTATGATGCGTTTGGCAGCAAGGCGATCACCACAAAGATGGTTCCCTATACAGGACAAGTTTTTGGCTATCAGTCAACGCTTGTGGAAAGTATGGACTGGGATAGTGGGGTGATGGCTGGCGACGTGGTTGACTATTGGGCAACCATGACGACGTCACCGGATGATGCACAGTATCCCTATGAGCGTGAATTGTTTGAGTCTTCTCCGTTGAAACGCTCCATTCAGATGGGTCATGCGGGCTACGCGTTATCGATTCGTCTTGGTAATGAGGCTGTCACAACCTATCTCTATGCAACCAATGGGGCGAATTTCTTACCCGGGGTTGCAGAGGGGCTGTATGTTGCCGAAGTAGAGGTAGACCCAGATGGCAATCAAGCACAAACCGTGCGCGATGCCCTCGACTTAACCATTGCCGCCCGTCAGGTCACAAGCGATGGCGGGGCGGTTTTGACGGCGAGTTATGAGTATAATGCGCGTAAACAACTGATCACAACAAAACCACCAAACTATTATGCACCGCCGAGTGGGTCAAGTGCTGATGATTGGTTGAGCACCCAAGAGCCAGATTTCTTGGGGCGGGTTATCCGCAAGTCCACGCCCAATACAGGTGAGAGCCAATTGATCTATGATCGGGCAGACCAGATTCGCTTTGTGCTCACCCCTGTTGGGCAGGGAAATGGTGTCAATGGCACGGATCAAATTGTCTATTTTAAATATGATGCGCTGGGTCGTTCCGTGGAGCAAGGGTATTTTGAAGCGGCTTGGAACCGAGAAACGCTTGAGGCACAGGCGGACCAAGACTATCCGCTCGGGGTTGACACATGGCTCTATCGCTGGGACTATGATGGTGATGGCACAAATATGCATGATTTAGGGCAAGAAACACGTGTCATGACCAATCAAAATGGGACTGTGACAACCGAGACGTTTTCCTATAATGTGCAGGGGGATATCACCGCCAAGACCACAACGATTGAGACAACAGTTGGGGCCAGAACGGTTGAGACCAGAACACTTGGGGATGAGACAAAACAAATTGCATACACCTATGACCGTCTTGGTCAAGTCACCAAGCTGACCTATCCACATGAAGCAGGGCAAGCGGATGAGGCATTTGAAGTTGTCTATGGCTATAATGCCTTGGGCACCCTCACCCAAGTTGGACAGGAGGGTGTTGGTGAAAATTGCTATGCATCCTACACCTATCGTGCCGACCAAAAGCTGGCAACGGAAACCTTGGACCCACTGGAACAAAATGTCACACGCACCTATGACTATAACTTCTTGGGTCAGCTCACGGCGATTGATGACAACACCTATTTTGCGCAACAATTGGGCTATGAGACGGATGCCAACGGTCAAGCTGTCTATCGTGGCATGGTGACGTCGTTACAAAGTGAATTAAAAGGGGCCGCGGCGAGTGATGTGACCTATCCACAACAAAACTGGTCGTTGGCGTACTCTGATTTCAATTGGTTGACCATGGCGCAGTTTGAGCAGGGTGAGTCCGAAAGTATTCACAATATTGACTACGATGCACACGGCAACATTCGTACACTGACCCAAGGGACAACCACAACCACATGGGATTATAACGCGGGCACGGATCAGGTTCAGGTGCAACACTCAGACGATGGCACTGGTGCAGCGGCGGATACGACGTTTACCTATGACGGGAATGGAAATATTGACCAAACGTCCTATGATGAACGGCAAAGCCTTCGCTACAATCTCGTTTCTGGGTTGACAGAAACAGTCGGTCAAAGTAGCGGGCACACACTCTCCATGCACTATGGCCGCAGTGACCAGCGTTTGGTAAAAATTATCCAAGACGCGGCAACAGAAATCCTTTCTCAGCAGGTGTATTGGCTGAATGATGACACAAATCCCAAACCGCTGACCATTCAAACGGGGGATGGGCAAACCGTAACCCAAAACCAAACCTATATCTATACGCCCTATGGATTGGTGGCCATGCTCCAAGACGACATTGCCCACTATTTCCTCAAAGATTATCTTGGGTCCACGCGCGTTGTCTTTACCGATCAAGGTGATCTTACTGGCATCTTTAGCTATCGACCCTTTGGGGAAGAGTTGGAGCCGCCACAGGGACAAATGCCGGGCTTGGTACTCCATCGCTATACAGGACAGGAATGGGATGCGGAGAGTCAGACCTACTATTATAAGGCACGGCTCTATGACCCTGTTTTGCGACGCTTCTACTCACCAGACCCTGAAGATGAGTTTTTTAGTCCTTACCTCTATGGTGGGAACAATCCAATGATGTATGTAGACCCCAGTGGTCGGTTTATTGCGGCGATTATTGCGGCGATTACGGCAGCAGCCACGGCCATTGCTGAAGCCGCAGCCACCGCAGCAGCCGCCGCAGCAGCCGCCGCAGCAGCCGCAGCAAGCGCAGCAGCCGCTGTTGCGTCAACCGTGGCAACTGCTGCGCTTGTGGGTGCGGGGCTTGGTGCTGTCACTGGATTGATCGGCGGTCTAGCGTCTGGCATGAGCGGATGGGACCTTATCGGCTATGTCTTTATTAATGCAGGGATGGGTGCCATTTTGGGGGCAGCTTCTGCGGGTGTGGGATATAGTGCGATGTCGATTGGTGCATCTGCGGCCACCAAAGTCTTAGGCAGAACGGCAGGCAAGGTTGTCGGGGCGATTGCTGTGGCGAATTTGACCGACACCGACCGTGGCGATTAGTTCAGGATTAGAAAATAGGTTGTAGAGAAAATAGCTGCCAACGCCAACGCCGCCGAACAGACTGATGGGATAGGAACAAAGATTGGGATTGTAGCCCGCCGTTTCTAATGCTTCCCAGGCCAGCTCCAAAAAGAGGCGCTGCTGCGGATCCATAATTTGAGCTTGGCGGGGAGGATAGCCGAAGAAGTCGGCATCGAATAAGTCCACATCCTCCAGCACCACACCCGCATTGACTAAATTGGGGCTATCGCGCATCTGCTGATTGAAACCGTTCGCTTGCAGCTCCTCATCCGTGAAAAACTAAACCGACTCGACTCCCTGACTCAAGTTCTGCCAGTACTGGGCAGGGG
>JBCCFC010000546.1:0-8699 GCA_039029935.1 Chloroflexota bacterium | reverse complement strand
CCTGCGATACTCTCCTTTGTTCGATGTGCGAGGTAGTTATTTCTTCTTGCAATCTCTATTTGTGATAATATTCACAATTAAATCAAATAAATAAATTACCTCTGGTAGGAAGCGTTTATTAGAATTCGTACTTGGTGCAGCGATAACCAATAATAATCAATCTTACACCGTTCATCTCTTATTTGTGATAATCTTCACAAAAGTCAACGTGGACTTATTTATAACTTAATAGTGAAAGGATGTGAATTTCATGGCTCATTCAGACCTTGTACTGGCTCCTGCACCGGAGCGACTTTTTGGACACATGAATGATTTGAATCGTGATATGCTCCAGCACTTGGACGATTTGGCGGGGCATGGTGACTTTGTCAAGGCGCGATATAGCTGGCTTTGGATCTACTATCTCAATCATCCAGAGTTGATCCGTGACTTGCTGGTCAAAAAGGGCAAGTCGACGCAAAAGCCATTTAGCCAGAAGCGCGCCTTTGTCAGCTATGCATCCGAGAACATTCTCACAAGCGATGGCGATTTCTGGAAACGACAACGCAAATTGATGCAACCGGCCTTTCACAGTCAACGGATCGGTGCATATGCCAACGATATGGTTGCACTGACGCGGCAGGCGATGGCCGACTGGGATGACACACCGATTGTGGATATCAATGCGTTTATGGCCGACCTGACCATGCGTATCATTGTCAAAACGATGTTCAGTACGGATGTAGATGAGACATTTGCGGACGTTGGAGAGACAATCACGGCCATCATTGAGAATTCCGCCGAAGACTTGGTAGACATGACGATTTGGCTACCCAACTGGATTCCGACCAAACGGGTCCGGCGTAACAAGGCGAACGCAGCCCGCCTCGCACCTATTTACCAGCGTATGATCGATGCGTGGTGCAAAGAGGGCGTTGACCGAGGTGATTTGCTCTCCATGCTGATGTTGGCGCGCTACGACGACGGTAGTGCCATGAGCGAGGCCCAAATCATGAGTGAGTTGAGCGTCATCTTCCTCGCTGGGCATGAGACAACGGCCAAAACATTGACCTTTGCCGCCATCATGTTGTCCCAGCATCCGACAGTCGCTGAAAAACTACGCGCAGAAGTAGATCACGTGTTGGGTAATCGACCAGCCACACTGCACGATCTAGAGCATTTAACCTACACCAAACAAATCATCAAAGAAACAATGCGGCTCTATCCCGCAGCAACCGCCATAGGCCGTGAAGTCGCTGCGGACATGGAACTGGGCGGGGAGACGATCAAAAAAGGTCGTCACGTTATTGTCAATACCTGGGCTGTCCATCGGGATGAACGCTGGTATCCGGAGCCACTTGCCTTTAAGCCGGAGCGTTGGACACCCGAATTTGAAGCGGAATTGCCCCGCTATGCCTATGTTCCGTTTGGTGCGGGGCCGCGCGTCTGCCTCGGCAATCAATTTTCGATGATGGAGGCACAGTTGGTGCTTGCCACCATTGCGCAACACTACAGTTTACAGCTACAACCGGGGACCATCATCGAACCAACCTATCGTTTAACGCTACATCCTGGCCCCGATACAGTGCCGATGCAGGTCAATGTGCGCGAAGCAGTCTTTGCATGATACATGATAGCTGTGTACGATAGACCTTCAGAAATAACCAGCTTGATTCAAGCAAGTCAACACAAAACAAAATTGCGTAGCTAGCACTCTCTAGTGCGGGTCGTACAGGGGAAATCCGGCATTAGAGAATGCCTAGCTCCACAATTTTATACTTTCCTATCCAACAAGAAAGGTCTATCATGCACAACAGGCAGACATATCTCGGCTTTATCGGCTACATTTTCATTGGCACAGTTGCGGTCCTCATCCCAGCCATCATGCCTTTTATCACAGAGGAGTATAGTGCAACGCTCTCATTAGCGGCCATCGGATTGATCTTCCCTGCGCGATCCGCAGGAGGCATCGTGGGCAATCTGCTGGCGGGTGTTGGCTCGGATGTCATCGGGCGGCAGCGTATGGTGTGGGTCTCCGCATTGTTGGCGGCGGGGGCATTGGGGCTGGCGGCGGTCGCACGGCCTTGGTCACTCTTTCTACTCGGCTTTATGTTGATCAGCGCGGCGCAAGGTGGGCTAGGAACGGGATTGAACGCGATGATTGCCGACGCCAATCGCCATGCGCGGGCGCGGGCACTCAATATACTGCACGGCATCTATGGTGTGGGTGCGGCGATTTCACCGTTGATCATCGGCTATCTGATTCAACAAGGTCTGCCGTGGCGATGGGCGTTGGGGTATACAGGCGTCATTTGGCTGGTCTATGCAGGCATTTCCGCTCTGCTCACCCAAACAAGCCAAGCGCGAGAGATGCGTGAGACAGATGAAGACAATCCGAAAGAGAAACCAGGCGCATCAATGGTATCTTATCTAGAACTGATGCGTCAGGGACCACCGCTGGCATTGTTTTTCATTGCCTTTGCCTATAATGGCGTTGCCTATAGCCTATTGGGATGGGTTGCCATCTTTATGCAAGAATCGGCAGGGTTATCAACATTCCTCTCCATCTCAATGATCTCGGTTTTTTATTTTGCATTGACAGCTGGCCGATTTATCTGTGCAGCTATCACCGAAACATTTGGCTATGCGCGAATTTTGCTGATGCTTGCCATTGGTATCACAGGGACTTATCCATTGGTGGTGTTGGACATCAACCCAACAATCAATCCGATCATTATGGTGACAGGTGTCTTTTTGACAGGATTGAGCCTATCTGGATTATTTCCGACAACGTTGGCCTATGCCGCTCGTCTCTATCCAGAACAGACGGGGACCGTTACAGGATTCTTGAATGTGTCGATGACACTGGGGGCGATGTTACCACCGTTATGGACAGGCATCGTGGCTGACCTGTGGCATTTTCAATTCGCACTGGGTCTGAATTATGTCATAGTTTTGCCATTGATTCCGATTGCGTGGTATTTACGCACTGTTGAACAATCAATGCCACGATAACCCATCGTATTTCTGGGCATTTTTAGAGGATTTTAGAGGGTTTTAGAGGGTTCTCAGAGGTTTTCGGAGTATTTGGCGAGGATTTCCATAGCTCACGCCGTCATTTTTGGGTTATACTAAAAGCAGGTAAGGGTTATCACTTCATTTAGAAACCGAGTTTTTTGAAAAGCTCGGTTTCTAAGTAAAAAAGATTTCAGCTACTCAGCCATCAGCACTTTAGCACACTGGCTGACAAGCTGATTTTATACTTTTCTAATAAAAAGGAAATCTGGATAAGGATGTCTCTAACTATAAAAAATGGGAAAGCATCGTTTATTCAGATGAAGAGAACAGCTCTGTATCTAAAGTTGAATCAATAACCAATTTTTCAATCAAAGCTGACAACAAGCTGTCAAACAAACGATTTCTGGAACAAACAATTTTGTCTAGCAGTTATGAAGACACAGCTATAGAATGAATCAGGGATGACAGGTAATTGTAACAAAAGTCGCATAGCCAAATAGACCAATCTGCGTCATCAATGATGATGAATGGGTATATTGTGGCTCATGGATGTATCAAGCCTCAACACCACAAACTCTATTGAGTTAAGTGAAAATGAGTGTTAGATAAGAATTCAATGAAAGAAATATTTCTGTGTAAGTGATGGCACAGTAAATCTGACTGCAGCCATCATAATAAATGTATGGATTCGGCAAAAACAAAACAATACCTGGATAATAGTTAGACAAACTAAGTATAGAAAACTAAGTGTGGACCTCCGGAAGGTGTCTAGTCTCGTAAGCGTTCACCTATCGCGTCGGCTGAGCTTGTCGAAGCCGAGTGTGCCCCCATCGACAACCGCAGGGGGCTGAACGGTTACCGAGTCTCAGACACCGTCCGGAGGTTGAAATTAGAAAATCCAGTTTCGACAGGTTCATGACAGACTGTTGACGGATTATTGAAAGGTCACAGAAAAAGAATCTGTGTTAGACTCATTTTAAACAAAGACATGTGCAGAAACATGTCTTGCAAATACCAACCAAATCTAAGGATAAAGTAATTATGAATGCTATTGCAACAACAAAGGATGAATTACAAACAAGTGCAACTGGTACAGTCGCAACAAATATGCGTATGTTCATTGAACAACTTATTACAGAAGAGCCAGTGACTACGCAGAAAGATGTACAGGAACAACCTGAAGAACGGGCGTCAACACTGGATGAATTATTGTTCAATTGGGGATTGCTGCAAACATATGGCACACAGTTGCTCGACAGCGAACAGATGGCCGTAGAGGGTAACGATGGGATGTTGCGTACATTGCCAGAGCGTGTTGCCGAATTTCTTGTTGAAGAAAGCATGAACGGCAAAAATCCAATCACAGGCTTGAGCACCTATGCCATTGCAGAACAGTTAGGCACATATCGCGAGACCGTTGTCTCGATTTTACGGGCGTTCCAACGTCAAGGGTTTATCAAAATCAGCTATAACAGCATCTATGTTGCAGACATGAACGCACTCGAAGAAATTGCCTATATGTAAAGATAGCTCAAGGATAACGCATGACGGTATTCAGTACGACGGTAATCGGTAGGTCAGTAACACAACCGAACACTGGCCTACCGACCTACTGACCACTCTTCATTCTTCACTTTTCATTCTTCACTATTCACTTCTTCACACTGACCATTTCGTAATGTTGGGATAGACTGTGTTATAATGCGTAGAAAATATCATAACACAGTGTCGTCCTAGTTTAGGTCACACTCACAAATCAACAATGACATTAGGCCAATCCACAAAATAAAATACAAAATCAGCCGGGACCTCTAGGTCCAAGTGTGAATTGTACACGAGAAATCTGGTGTTATAGAATGCCTACTCCGTAAGTAATTATTTCTGTAGGATCGCCTTAAAAAAAGAATTATAAAACGTATGACAACGCATCAACTTATTGAAGCGGTCCCGAATTTTTCCGAAGGGCGACGCATGGATGTCGTAGACGCCATTGCAGACGCCATTCAAGTATCTGGTATCAGCTTGCTCCATCGCACCAGTGATTGGGATCATAACCGTAGTGTGCTTACGATTGCTGGCACACCCAGTGCCGTGGTCGAAGGGTTATTTTGTGCCATTCAAACAGCCAGCAAGCACATCAACCTATTTGAGCATCAGGGTGAGCATCCGCGCTTAGGCGCGACCGATGTTGTGCCACTTGTCCCTATACAGAACATATCATTGGATGAATGTGCAAACTTAGCAGCCCAACTCGGCAAACGACTGGGGCAAGAATTACAACTGCCTGTCTATCTATACGAGGCGGCGGCGACTCGACCCGAGCGTCGAAATCTAGCAGACGTACGCCGAGGTGAGTTTGAACAACTATGCAAGGATATTGGTCAATCCGAGCGCACACCGGATTATGGTCCTGCCACAGTCGGTCCAGCGGGTGCAGTGATTGTTGGTGCGCGACAATTCTTGATTGCCTATAATTTTTACCTACAAACTGACAACGTGCGCATCGCCAAACGTATTGCCCGTACCATTCGCGAAAGCAGTGGTGGGTTGCCAGCCGTCAAAGCGATGGGTCTGTTGGTCGATGGACAGGCACAGGTGAGCATGAATTTGGTGGACTTTACTCAGACGCCGCTTCATGTTGTCACAGATGAGGTGGTACGATTGGCGAAGGAACATGGAACCAAGTTTGACCGTGCAGAGTTAATCGGATTGATGCCACAAGAGGCAATCATTCAGACAGCAGCACATTATTTAAAATTACCAGAGTTACAGGCAGCGCGCATCGTTGAAACCACCATTTATGCGCAGTAATTTGGTTGAACGTGCCTATCAGATTTATAATACAAACATTTATAAGTAACACGAAAAGTTTACATGCAACAATCGCTGACACAAGTTGGGACAAATGCATATGAAGATGGATTGACACCTCCCTATCTAAGGCGGAGCCATCGCCCTGTTTTGATGAAGCGTCCACAGTGGATTTTTGTGGTTGCGTTAATCGGGCTGGACGTTCTCAGCACATGGGGGGCTTATTATGGCGCACACATGTTCCTTGAATCCTTTCCCGAAGTGATCATTGGCCCATTTCAGGAATTCTGGCCGCTGCCGGCAACACATGGGTTATTGATTTTAGTTCTCTTTTTTAGCCAGCGGATGTATCAGCGGCGTCGTTCCATTAGTCTTCTCGATGAGTTTTCCAAAATCATTGTCCATAACACCTTTGCAGTCTTGCTGACCGTCTCTTGCATGACACTGTTATTGCCTGATTTTGTCTATCACCGTCAACTTGTGTTTTATGCATGGCTTGCCAACATGGTCCTGCTCAGTTTTTCGCGTGTCTTACATGCTCGCATTCAGTGGACAGCGCAGGCGCGTGGCATTGGCGATGACCGGGTGTTGGTTATTGGCATCGACGAGATTGGGCAAATGATGTTGCAGCGTATCCTCAACAGCCCTCAGCTTGGCTACCATGTTGTGGGTGCAATCAGCCATACCAGTGCAAAGCCGACGCATATCCACGAGACACCTGTTCTGGGTACGTTAAGTGATGTGCCCAAAATTATTGAAGAATATGACATTGATGAGGTGGTCATCGGTCTCCCCGAAAGTTCCAATCACGATCTGGTGGGTATTATCAGCCTTTGTGAACGTGAGAAAGTTGGCATTCGTGTCTTCCCCGATGTGTTCCAGATTATGGCGAGCGAGGTGAGCATCAGTGATTTGGGTGGCTTGCCGCTGTTGACTATTCGTGATGTGGCCTTGCAGGGCTGGAAATTAACGCTGAAACGTGTGATGGATATTATTTTCAGTGCCATTTTCTTGATCATGTCTAGCCCATTTTTGCTTTTAACCGCACTTCTGGTTAAACTAGAGAGTCCAGGCCCGGTCTTTTACACGCAGGAGCGCATGGGGCTAGATGCTAGGCCGTTTAAGATTCTCAAGTTCCGCTCGATGCGCAAGGATGCGGAAAAAGAGGGGCCAGGTTGGACACAGGAAAATGACCCACGACGGACACGGCTGGGGACATTGATGCGACGGCTTGAGATTGACGAGATGCCGCAGTTAATCAACGTCTTCATAGGCGACATGAGTCTCGTCGGTCCACGCCCAGAGCGACCTGTCTATGTGGAGCAATTTCGTCAGAGCATCCCACGTTACATGGATCGCCACCGTGAAAAAGCGGGAATGACGGGCTGGGCACAAGTCAATGGGCTTCGTGGTGATACATCCATTGCCGAGCGCACCAAGTATGACCTGTGGTATATTGAGAATTGGTCAATTGCACTGGACATCAAGATTATTATACGGACAGTGTTCCAAGTGCTTTTTGGAACAAATAATAACGCGTATTAGCTAGTCAGCACTTCAGCATTTCAGCAGGTCAGCACACAGGCCGACTAGCTGACTAGCTGACCAGCTAACTAGCTGACTAGCTAAAAAGCCTATGCAAAAACTAACTGAACGACGAAAAAAGATACTGAATATAGTCATTCAGGAATATACCCAAACAGCACAACCGATTGGCAGTAGTGCCATTGTCAATAAATACAATCTTGGTGTGAGCGCGGCCACTGTGCGCAATGATTTGGCGGCATTGGAAAAAGAGGGCTTACTCACGCATCCTCACACCAGTGCGGGGCGTATTCCTACTGATGCTGGGTATCGCTATTTTGTCCACAATCTGCTTGCGAAAAATGCACTGAATAACAATGCAGAGTTGGCTGTGACAGAACAACGCACAATTCGTGCCGAGTTCCAGAAAGTGCCGCCGGAAATGGACCAGTGGCTGCGGCTGACAACGGCGGTATTGGCGCGCACATCCAACAGCGCGGCGTTGGCAACGGCTCCTCGTGCGCCACAAAGCCGATTCAAGCATATTGAGTTAGTGGGGATCCAAGAGACGAAGGTGCTGCTCGTGTTGGTTTTACATGGGGGCATCGTCAAACAAAGGCTGTTGGACCTGGGTGCGTTGGATATGGGGACTGTGCCGCAAGACAGGCTTAGTTTGACCAGCAATGAACTCAACGATTTGCTGGAAGGAATGACTGTGGCCGAAATGGTTACGGCGTGTGCGGGTATGCCCGCTGAACAAACGAAACAAAGCACGGCCAAAGAGTTCACCCATAAAATTGCGCTGCTTGTCATCGACATCATGGAGCGCATAGACAACCGCACGGATGGTCAAATCTACCGCGATGGATTGTCAAATATGCTTGAAGCACCGGAGTTTTCCGAAGGATATAACGTGCGTAATGTCGTCAAAGTACTGGAAGAACGCCCGTTTTTGGAAGAGGTGATGCAGGACTATCACCAGAGCCAAACGAGAGAAACCTTGACACACTCGCCTATTGTGGATAAACCAGTCTATGAGCATGTTCATGTCATGATTGCGGGCAATGGTCGTTTTCATGAATTGGCGGATATCAGTTTGGTGCTGGGGCGATATGGCATCGTGGGACAAGCAACGGGTATGCTTGGCGTCATTGGCCCAATGCGCATGTCTTATGGCCGTACAATTAGCACAGTTCGCTTTGTTGCCACACTCATGAGCGAATTGGTGGAAGATATTTATGGCGTTTAACGTCAAAAAAAATATGTATTGTTCAGTCCCCGCTCGGTCACCTTGTTGAGTTAGGTATTCTCTAATGCTGGCTGTCTCGTGTACAACCCGCACTAGAGAGTGCTAACTCCGCGATTTT
>JBCCFC010000545.1:0-8699 GCA_039029935.1 Chloroflexota bacterium | reverse complement strand
TCCAACTAATGATGGATTTTAGCCCATCTGGTAGCACATCAAAATCAATCTGTTTTTCAGCAATTACAATTCCTATAGAAAGTGGCTCATAGGAAAATCGAAATTTTACAGAATAGCCAATAATACTTTCAATTGTTTTTTCAATACGGCTAATTGCATCTTCATAGTATTTGGCATAATTTGAATTATTTTCTTGCAAAGCAAATGCTTGTTTTGCTTTTGTATTTGCAACCCATTGCAGTAATTGGCGTGGGTTCGTTGGCGTATTAAACTGAATTGCATCATATAATGGCGGTATTTCTATTTCTTGGATTGCACCAATACTAACTGAATTTAATGAACGAGCACCAGAATAACCAGTAATAGCGAATTCATACTGAAAGTCCCTAAAGCGTGATTTTCCACTTCTGAATGTAGATGTATATTGGCGAAGCCATTCAGGCTGTTTAATATCATGTGGCTGTTTTCCAATTTGGACTGTTTCGATAGCTGTTTTGTAAGCGAATTCTATATTAACAAGGCTTTTACCAGCATCATATAAAAATCTATCTTCGATCCCTTTCGGCTGAACAACACTTGCCAATGCATGCAACAGCGTACTCTTCCCACTCCCATTCACGCCTGTAAAGATATGAATTTCAGCATGACGCGGGTCTTTCACGGATTGAAACTCAAATTTTTCCTGCGCAAAAGGCCCAATATGCTCTAGCTCTAAACTCGAAATACGCATCATCTTTTCCCTAGTATCAATTTCCCGCGGACATTCGTACCTGTGAAACCAACTTCCCCACAAGTGCAGGATCAAGTGCTGTCCAACTTTGGCTAATCCCCGTGGCGACCAAAAAACAATCAGCAATCCCAAGATAGTGATGCACATTATCAGGCGTGATACCGCTGGCAATGGCGAGCGGGAAATCGCCAATGGCCTGTTTCATGGTTTGGATTTTGTTGACATGGGCGGCGCGACCTGTGCCGGAGCCGCTGGTTGTGACCACATCCATAAATGGTTTTGCCAAGGTTGCGGCGCGGGCTAAATCGTCTATTGGGCGTTGATATTTGAAGGCAACACCGCCAAAGTACAGCCCCTGCCATCCGCTATCAAGCCGGGCCTTGGTGATTTTCTCGGCCACTGTCTGCTTCTCTGCTTGTTCATCAATGTAGGCATTGTCAACCCATACACCAGAAACTTCGTCAGTGATTCTGCTAAAAATCTCCCAAGGCTCTAAGTCCAGACAGTTGATGCCAATCCACCAATCGGGGAATGCGGTAAACACGTTGTGGTGAATCTCAAGCAGAGCTTCGTGTGACATGTCGTGATTGATGAGGAAAACGCCATTACACTGCTGGTTTCGGGCGATTTCAGTGTTGCGTAGGGCTTGGTCAAGTGACTCGACATGAATCACGGGGAGAACGGCAGGCGTTTGTTCAAACAGAGATGCAGATGGTTTCATAATAGGTTACTCCCGTTTATAGCCACGTCGTGCAATACCAGCATCCAATGCAGCCTGTGCCACCGCATCGGCAATCTGCGGTACAAGCGCACGGTTAAACACGCTGGGAATAATGTAATCCTCGTATAACTCACCCTCGCCAATCAGGTTGGCAATAGCATCGGCGGCGGCAAGACGCATT
The DNA here is from genome assembly GCA_039029935.1 of Chloroflexota bacterium. Lineage (GTDB taxonomy): Bacteria > Chloroflexota > Anaerolineae > Caldilineales > Caldilineaceae. Next base: position 7,067 of record JBCCFC010000545.1, on the reverse strand, counting down.
TGGCTGGTGATAGCCGAGGCATTAACATTGAGCGCACCACGAAAGATGCCAGGGAAGCTGAGTACGTTGTTGATCTGGTTTGGTTGGTCGGAGCGACCTGTGGCGATGACACGTACATGGTCACGCAATTCATCGGGGTCGCCCTCTGGGACGGGATTTGCCAACGCAAAGACAATGGCATCTTGGTTCATTTGCTGCACCATCTCCACCGACAGTAGATTGCCTCTGGAGACACCGATAAAGACATCGGCTCCGACCAGCGCATCGGCCAATGCGCCCTGCCGCCCCTCTTGATTGGTGTTGGCGGCAACGGTGCATTGCATAGCCGTCAATCCATCCAATTCATCGCGATGGAGAATCCCCGCACGGTCACAGGCTGTCACTTCGCCAACATTGGCCTCCTGCAAAATGCGGATGATGGCCGTGCCTGCTGCACCGATACCATTGACCACCACACGTATATCTTCCATACGCTTGCCCACCAATCGCAGTGAGTTTTGCAACGCCGCCAACACAACCACAGCCGTGCCATGCTGGTCATCATGCATCACAGGGATATCGAGACGGTCAATCAGTTGGTCTTCAACCGTAAAACAGTTGGGGGCGGCGATGTCTTCGAGGTTGATGGCCCCAAATCCTGGCGCAACCTGCTCGACTGTATTGATAATCGTGTTCGGGTCCTGGCTACGCAAACAGAGCGGGAAAGCATCAATGTCCGCCAACTCCTTGAATAAGATCGCCTTGCCTTCCATCACAGGCATCGACGCTTCTGCACCAATGTTGCCCAGCCCCAACACCGCACTGCCATCGCTGACCACCGCCACCGAATTGCGTTTCATGGTCAACGCATAGACCTTCTCCGCATCCTCGGCAATGGCATTGCAGACCCGTGCAACCCCCGGTGTATAGGCTAGCGAGAGATCATCGCGCGTCTTTAGCTGCACTTTGCTTTGCACGGCCAGTTTACCACCCAAGTGTGTGAGAAAGACACGGTCACTGACCTGCAATACTGCAAATCCGGGTGTCTCATTGATGGTTTTCACCAGTTGGTCGCCATGAGTTTCATCGAGGACGCGGACTGTGATATCGCGCACCATCTTGGTCCGTTCGGCACGGACAATATCGACCGCACCGATATCGCCACCAATCTCACCGATCATGGTCGCCAGTTTCCCCAACATACCGGGGCGATTGTCAAATTGACAGCGTAATGTAATTGTGTAGGCTACACCTAATGTCATAAATTATTAACTCCGTTTGCCTCTTATTCCATCTGAAATATAGATTGCTACGTCATTGTATGCGACTATAAAGTAAAATCATTATAACGTAGACGTGTGTTCTCCAGAAACAGACAGGCTTATGTCTCTAGCTGCATCAATCCAAACATGTCGGCCAAAAGGTTAAATTGTGCCAAATCACTAAAATCCTGTCAGCGCACGACTTCCTTTATTTGGATGTCGTTGCGCCCAATGCCACAATCTATCCAATTCTCTCTTGCGATTGGCAAACCAGTCCCCTGACGGCTCTCGCAACGGGGCGTTTGGGTATTGTTTTTGCCAGATGTTCACGCTTGTTCCTCCTATCTCACTCGCATAGATGTTCAGTACAGTATAGACTGAAATGGATGTGGAACCAAAACAATTTGATCGAGTTGTGATACAATTATGTAGATTATATTGCATGGATGACAACCAGCCATAAAAGGCTTGGATTGGGTAAACTAAGTTGGCGTATTAATTTTCCTGCCTCAACAAGATTGATCAGAGAGCATGAACCAAGAAGACTTACAAAATGTCAAAGAACGACTTGAACAACGCAGACGCAATTTACGTATAGAACGAGTCAATTTCAAAATTGGGGGGTTGACTCTCCCACGATGGGAGGCTGTACACTGAGAACGTGGGTTGAGCATACTATAGACTTGCCCATGAGGACAGATGAAAATGGCTGAAAGGAGTCGGATATGTTCAAGATTGGCGAGTTTGCGCGCTTGACCAAAGTTTCCATCAAGATGCTGCGGCATTATGACGAAATCGACCTATTTAAGCCTGTCAAGGTGGATCAGTGGACCAGTTATCGATACTATGAGATGGCACAGTTACCAAGGCTCAACCGCATTTTGGCGTTGAAGGAACTGGGCTTTCCGTTGGAGCAGGTGGGTCAGATGATCAACAGTGACTTGACGCTGGGTGAGTTGCAGGCCATGTTTGCGCTGCGACAGACACAGCTAGAGCAGGAGATGCGCAATGCGGCAGCAAAACTTGATCAAGTACAGATGCGTTTGGCACAGATTGAAAGAGAGGGAAAAATGTCAACAACAGAAGTGTTTGTAAAGCAAGTAGATGTGAAAACAGTCGTGGGTACACGCGAGGTTGTGCCGACGCCGGCGCAGATGCGTGAGCGGTGTATTGCCTTGCATGGTGCAACACGGGCGTTGATAGAGGTGCATGACATCCCCACCGATGGCATCAGCTTTGCGTTGTATTATCCCAATGAGGAGAAACCGGGCATTGAGGATGGCATTGATGTTGAGATGGCCTATACAATTCAGCAAAAAAATAAGCGTAAGTCTGCTAGCGACTATGTTGGGCTAACACTGGGTGAATCAACCGTGCATGAAATTCCGGCGGCGACTGTGGCCTATGCCGTGTACAGTGGTAGTTTTGATGATTTTAGTGCGGTTGGGCAGATGCATGTAGACATTCATCGTTGGATTGAAGAGAATGGTTATCAACTCAATGGAGCGTCACGCGAATACTATTTGGAGACACCAACGGGACCCGATAATCCGATGGGGGTGATGGAAATTCAGTTTCCAGTTGTGAAGAGTTAGTGAGGCGGTGGGTCGGTATTCGGTAGATCGGTAGGTCGGTTGCAGATTACTGATTACCGACCTACTGACCTACTGACTCACTGGTGACTAAAACGCTTCCAAGTTCATATTGCGATAGGGACCACGCTTTTCAGAGGGGAAGAGTCGAGCGATGCGCATCATCACTTCTTCGGACAACTTCTTCATGCGTTGTTTGCGTTCTGAATTGCTCAGTTCGGACTCTATGATCAAGGGACCAAAGGCGGGACCGATCTGGATGGTCACAGGGGTACGACGAAAACGAAACGCGTTGTTTAGCACATTTTCTGTACCAATCAAAGCAACAGGCAAGATCATCGCTTGGCTTTCGACGGCCAGATAGATGGTCCCTGGCTTTGGATGTGTCAGTTCGCCATCTGAGCGCGAGAAATGCTCATAGCCCGTATTGACAATGAGTTCACCCGCTTCGCGCTTTTTGGCTGTGCGTGGATCAATGCCGCCTTCAGGGAAGATGCCCACAGCATTGCCATCATCGAGGGTCTGCAACGCTTGACGCATAGCCTTGCGGTCTGCACGTCCACGCCAGATCGGAATACCGTTAAAGGCATTGGTAAACAATCGCACCCAGAAAAATCGCTGTGACTCGATAGCGATCAAAAAAGCAGGTTTCACAGGCAAATACATTGTCAAAAGCGGGGCATCAAACCAACTAAAGTGATTGGCAGTCACAATCAATGGGCCTTTGGTTGGTGCGTTCTCCAACCCGATGACGGTGATATCCATCAATACCCAGCTAATCAACCTTCCCACCATGACCAAAAACCACGACCAAATTTGTTTGAAAATGTTTGGTGTTGTGGACATCTGCGTCTCCTTCATCGAATGATGTCTATGGTAACTGTAATTTTCAAGACTCGATCCGTGTAACTCAATCTTTGGGAGATGGCGACATAAACTCTGGTTATGTAAAATTTTTTGCCACCTCCCAAAGGTCTCGCGATGAATGTCGAGCCGTGAATTCATCATAATATCGTTACGGTCTAACGTCAACAATCAAAACACTGTTCATCTAGGGAAGATGCGGTCATTCCGCTATATTAGATAACAACGTACCATACACAAATAGTTCCCACGTCACTCCCCCGTTTTCCCACTCCAACGCTTGCCCGTTCCAACGCTCCAACGCTCCAACGCTTGCCCGTTCCAACGCTCCAACGCTTACAACCCACCATACTCATTATTCACTGCCTGCACCAACGCCCGCATATACGCTATCGAATAGGCGACACCAACTCGATGACCACCAAGCATCTCTGGGATGTGGTCCGGGATGATGCAGCCATCAAAGTTGACCTCTCGCAGGGCGCGCATGACTTGATGCATATCCTGATAGCCTTCGTCAATCAGCGTTTCGGTCCAAGGCTCAGGCATTGGATTGGAAACATTGCGGAAATGCACTTTGAAGAGTTGATCCTTGGCAGCAAAGTGCTTGATGGCATCGATCACGCCCACACCCATCCCCACTTCGCCGCCCTCTAGCCAGCAACCCACGCAGAGACAGACACCAATGTTGGGGCTGTCGGCAATCTCCATCGCTTTTTTGTACCCTTCAAAGTTGCCAAACATACAACGAGGAATGCCACCAAGTGGATAGACTGGTGGGTCATCGGGGTGGATGCCGATGCGCACACCCACATCCTCTGCCACAGGTGCCACTTGACGAATCATATAGGCATAGTTGTCCCACAGTTCCTCTTCGGTGTACTCACGGCCATGCGTCAACGCACCCGCATAGGTCTCGTTATCCCAGCGACCAACCGCATCGTTGATGTCCAATCGACGCGCAGACATCCCACCGCGCCCTTCACCACGTGCCGATGACCAGATGCCATTGCCCATGTGTGCATAGGTGTTGTACATGATGCCCGCCTCACCAATGTTGCGGATAAACTGTTTGAACTCCTCAATTTTTTCATCCCGGCCAGGCAGGTTAAGCGTAATTTCGGGTACATTGTGAACGCTACGATTGGCGATACGGTAAATTTTCAGCCCATAGCCGCCAAAGCGTTTGACCAAGCTTTTGTAAAAGTCAAGCGAGTGTTGCTCTGGGTCATTAACCCCCACCATCGCCCACTCCACACCAAGCTGCTGAAAGAACTGCAATTCCTCGTCCGCTGCATCGGCCCTTGTCTGGATGGCGATTTGGATGCCCTCTGTGCTGGACGCGTATCCCGGCACGGCGCGCATCGGAATTTGATTGGTATTGGTTGTCATTATCAATAGTCTCCTTTGTTGTTGAAATGGATACAGTACATTTGCATCAAGAACAGCGCACAACTTACTCTCCGGTTGGCTTTGTGGTTTCATCGTGTACTCTTATTCATAAAAGCCAGCATATTCTTGACTCAATTGCGTTAGCCGCGTCAATACCTTTTCTCTTTTTTGATCGCGTTGATGTTTATATGTCATCACTTCTTCTCGGTCGAGCATGGGTTCTGTAGATGTAGATATGGATAAAATCGTCCCCTCTTCAATCAACTGCACGACATCATCATAAGATTCATCGAGCATGTCAGCGGCCTGTTGAATCGTCAATTTTTGTTGGACAGCAGTGACATGAACTGCATCACCATCAACCATGGGCTGTGTGACCAATCCCAGAATCGTAAACACTGACTTTGGAATCATAGCGACGTGACCATTCCCTGTGACCAATTGAAATGGACCACTCGTTTTTTCTTTTTCCAAGAACTGATGTAATGACATCAACGTAGCCTGTTCTTCAACAGGTGCGGATATCGGTGCTTGAACTGCTAAAGACATTAATTAAGCCTCCATTTTTAATATATCATCTCTCATACACATACTTCTGACTTGTTCACGAAGCCGCGGTCGGTAGAGGCCAAGCACAATATCATCGTTGGACACATTGGCGTCTAATAAATCCTGCGCAACCCCTTCCTCCGTGCCATCTACCTCGATCCAAATCTTATTGCTCTGGATATAAAGGTATAGAAACACCGAATAAACCCGCCCCGTGATATCCCATCCAATGTCAAGCAACAGGTAATCATTACGCGCATCATCAAAGGCAGGGCGTGTCGCAATCGTGCCGTGGTTTGATATTTGTTCGGCGTATCGCATCAAAATCTGCTTGATGATTTGTCGATATTTCTCTAGCTGGGAATCCATACAACCGCCTCCTTACTTTTCAGGTTCAAAGGCCACTACGATAAACTTTTGTAGGATGGTTATGCACTAAAAATCCCTCCGCAAAAAACGAATGATATGGTGGCACGCTAAAATTAAATATTTTCTCAGATTTTTGTTTATTTTCAATAGCTGTTATTTTGACTGCGCCGTCTCTACCTACTAATATATCGCCTATTTTCAAATCTTTAGCAAGAACCCATTGATTGCCTGAATAGAACGCCTCAGATGGTGTTGTTGTTAGTTTTTTATTGATGATGATAATCTTATTGACATTAGCCCTAATCAGTTTATGAACTGTACTTGTCACAAACTCTTTTGTTCGGGTGCAGTAGGACAAAACATCATCACCTAATTGAATATTTTCAATACTTCTTGAGCAACCGTTAGCCATTGTAACCTGTGTACCTGCTGTAAAGCAGAAGAAAGATTTTCTTTCTGGAACAGGTTCTGCATATTGAACTGATTCTAGATTTGCTCCTTTAAACAAATCTGACTGAAGAATTTTTGTTCTTAGCCTTGCGCCTGATAAAGATTCTTCTATCCATTGAATTGTCCAGATTTTTGCTCTATATAAATTGGCATTTTGGAAATTTGTCGATTGATTTAAAGTTGATCGTGTTAGATTGCTTTTACCTAAGTCAGCATTAGAAAAATCTGTATCATTCAAAATTGCATTATAGATATTGCTATTCTTCAAGCTGGCTCCAACAAACTTTGCAGATGAAAGATCTGCAAATGCCAGCTTGGTAGATGTTAAATCTGCATCTAATAGGTTTGCAAATTGCAATTTCGCAGAGTTGAGCGCACTATAGCTTAAATCTGATTTTGATAAATTGGCATTCGAGAATATAGCTTCGTCTAAGTCCGCATGTGATAGCGTCGTATTACTTAAATCTATCCCATCAAAGGATTTTCCCATGAGAGCCATAATTGAGATTGAATTTCCACCAATATAACTTTTATGCTCGCCAATTCTATCCCTTGTGCTATATACCCATTCCCACAATGTATTTTCCCATTGAATATCGGAATCAAGAAG
>JBCCFC010000544.1:0-8708 GCA_039029935.1 Chloroflexota bacterium | reverse complement strand
GGCTAATTTTTTCATAGCAAATTACGCTCGCATTCGACAAATTATTTTATATTGCATTCTGTCACATAATCTAAGCAGCTTAGACTAAGCAACTTAGATTGTATCTCAGTTTTTAATTCAGTCCAACATCGTTACTAATTCATCAACACCAATCACAAAGCCTCAGACCGTCACTGTGCAAGGTATGTGTGCGCCTTTTCCACATATCAGAGGATCTGCCCTTTCCACAAGTTGATCTCTTCCCCTCCTCTGCGGGCGAGAACATCCGCTATATCCGCGAAAACTACTCTTTGGGCTGTCCATACACATGTTCCTTCTGTACCATCCAGACGATTGGGATGAAACCCTTCTACTTTCCGATTGACCGTGTATTGAGTGAAATTCGCGCCTACAGGCAGCATTATGGTGGGCATCATCATGTCTACTTTGGCGATGAGACGTTCACACTCCATACCCAACGCACGTTAGATATCTGTGCCGCGCTTAAGGCCGAAGGGGATATCCACTTTGGTGCCTATGGCGAGAGGCTTGCGGCCTAAAGTGGGTGATACACCATTCATCGTTCTGTGGGGGATAGCAAATGCTAGTGGGATTGGCTTTGGCGGGTTCTATGCTATATGCGACAGCGCAAGCGTACCAAGCATATAAAAATTGAGGAAAACATAACGCCCCAAAGCTGGTTTCATATTTGACGGAAGGGGGTGATGTGCTCACCGATACAATGCAGGAGTGGCCTGCAACCAAAAAATGGTCCCTGCCCTTTTTCAAGACATTGGTCCCCGAAGACCCATCCATGTATGCAGAAGTAGGCGATATTGTGCTGGACCCATCATCGCGTTTTCAGCAAGTTGAATTTGGAAAATATGTGGATGATTTGATGGCAGGAAAAGGTACAAGGGATTCAAAACACATTGCGTATCTGGCAGACTTTAATATATTCCAGAATTTTCCGGCACTTCAAGAGGATGTTGATTTTGGCTTGATCACATCCAACACAGTCAAAACGAGGATCAATGGCTGGATTGGGCCAGAAAACACAGTGGCGAGCTATCATGCGGATTTGGCCGACAATCTGTTTGCGCAGGTTCAAGGTAGGAAATTGGTCAAACTCGTCTCGCCCAAACATAACAGGATGATGTATCCCAGCAAAAAGTTTGATGCGGGCAGCGTCCTGAGCAGCGTGGATGCGGATGATTATGACGCCGGGCAATATCCACTCTTTGATGAATCAAAATCTCAATATACAGTGCTGGGGCCGGGTGAACTACTGTACATTCCCTATGGATGGTGGCACTACATCAGGGCGCTGGACCCCTCTATCAGCATCAACTGTTTTGGGTAGGGCGTCAAAGGGATGTTGGTGGATTTACCGCTCAAATCGCTGAGGAAACAGCTACACGCGCTGAATTTGTATGGCATGAATGGCTGCACCTGTCATATGATGAAGGATGGTAAACGGGTGTCACGTGCGATGAATTATTAATGCGTATGCTTAATCCACGGCCCCCAACGCCACCAACGACGCCTTCTGCAATTCACTCAACCCGACTGCCCCTGTGATAGTCATCCCATCATACGGCTGCTCCGGTGGCAATGTCTTCACACAACGCCCCGACGCGACATCCCATAATTTGATGTGACCATCTATACTGCCGCTGACCAGTGTCCGGTTATCAGGATGAAAGCAGACGCTTGTGACCATCACGTTATGCTGCCAATCAATCGTGCTTCTGGGTGAAGCGACGCCGTCGGTGGCAACATCCCATAAGCGAATGGTGCGGTCAATGCTGCCACTGGCGATTAGCTGACCATCGGGACTAAAGTCAACAGTGCGTACAGGGGCGCGATGCCCTTCGAGCAACTGGCAGGGTGGTAGTGGACAGGGTGGTAGTGGGCAGGGTGGTAGTGGGCAGGGCAGTTGTTGGCTGGATAGCTGTGATGCGGGTGATTCTTTGCCAGAGATCGCCTCCAAGGTGTCTAGCGTCCAGAGTCGAACGATATTATCCATTGCGGCAACGACCAATTGTTCGCCATTGGGCGAGAAACAAAGGGATTGGACACCGTTGGTATGCCCTGCCAGTGTCATCACGATACGTTCTGAGGCAATGTCCCATAGATAGACGGTGCCATCCAAACTCCCCGTTGCCAATAGATGCCCATCAGGGTGGAAGTCAATCCCGACAACGGATTGGGTGTATTCACCCCATACGCGGTGTAGCACAGCAATCTGTGTCCCCATTTCTGGCTCATGCTCTATTTTCCATAACCGTACTGTGTCATCACCGCTGCCACTTGCCAACAATTGGCTGTCGGGACTAAAGGCAAGTGAATTAATCGTGTTTGCATGCCCCTGTAGGATTTGGCGTGGAAGGCTAACCTGTGGGCTACCGTCAGCAGGAAACGCATCCCACAGACGGACAACGTGATCGGTTCCTGCGCTGGCAAGTAGTGTGCCATCGGGACTGAACGCAACACTGCGCAGAATATTATCGGGTTCAGGGTGCTTGCTATGTAGTTGTACGTCGCTGAACTCTGAGTCTTCTTGGGGATAGAAACGCCACACACGTAACACCTGATCATCGCCCCCACTGGCGATGATGTTTCCATCAGGGCTAAACGTCGTCGCCCAAAGGCTACACGGATGACCTTTGATGGTCTGTTGACAAGTCCCTGTCTGAGGATGCCAGAGACATACACTGTAATCCAAGCCGCCACTGACCAACATCTGTCCATCACCGCGAAAGGTCAATGCGCGGATAACATCCGTATGCCCTTGCAAAATGCGACGACACTCGCCTGTCTGTACATCCCACAGACGGATAAGCCCCTCATCATCACCCGATGCCAACGTCAACCCGTCGGGGCTAAAGGCAAGTTGCCAGATTATTTTGGTATGCCCCCGCAACTCATGCACACAGCGTCCGCTTTGGGCATCCCACAAGCGCACAACACTGTCCTCTCCGCCACTTGCGACAGTTCGATTGTCGGGGCTAAAGGCAGCGGCATAAAGCCCCCCGGCTTGCTCATCTAAACAACGGATAATGGTGCGTTGCCCAGCTGTGTTTTGCCCTGTGTTTTGCTCTATGTTCTGCGCAGTGTTTTGCACTGTTTGATCCAACGTAGACACGTCCCAAAGACGACTTGTCCCATCAACACTGCTGCTCACTAGCATTGTGCCGTCGGGACTAAAGGCAATGGAACGTATCCCTTCCTCATGTTCTGTAAGGGTATACAGATGTTTGCCTGCTTCGATATCCCACAGACAGATTGTGGTATCGGCACTGCCACTGGCAACAATGCGTCCCGCAGGATGCATCGCAAGCGAATAGATGATATTGGTGTGGTGTTGTAACGTATGGCGCAGTCGCCCTTTCCCTGTTTCTTCGATGTTGGAGATATCCCAAACATGGATATTGCCATTGACAGTATCGGCGACAACTGTTTGCCCATCGGGGCTAAAGGCTAGTGCATAGACCCCGTTATTATACCACCGTGCCACAAGTGTATGGTCAGTGGCACGCCACATGCGTATCTCTCCCTTGGTGACAGTGGCCGCTAGTAGCTTGTCGTCTGGGCTATACGCCGCTGATAGCACCAAGCCCATTTTGTTGGTAAAGGCGGCATGGGTCAGGTTCGACTGTGATAGGTTGACCGCTGACAAATAGACACCGCGAAAATCGCTCTGCCATAAACAGAGATGGGACAAGTCATAGCCACGCACATCAATGCCAAGATGCAATAGCAGGACAAGCGTATTGGTCGCACCATACCCGTCCAGTTTGGATAGAGGCTGCTGCTGCGTGAGGTTCTGTGTCCGTAGATTGGCAAATACCTGTCTCAGATAGGTGGCAACGCCAGACAACCGCCATTGTATCACCAGATGTTGTGCAATGGGGTCGAGCAGGAGCCGTCGTTGGGCGTCACGCACATAGACCGCCGATTGCGCTTTGACAAGAACATGACGATGGACATAGGCATCAAGCAATGATAGGGGGCTGCTCATCAACACTGCTTCATCTGTACTTGACGCCTCTTCGATAAACAGGTTGAATTCCTCAATGATCGTTTCAATCAGATAATCAGTGAGATATTCCAAAATAACGTTGGGTAGATAAAATTGTTTGTTCTCCTGTTCAATCAGACAACGTCTCTGCAACGCCCGCAATGCTTCTAAATGATGACGCTTGCGACCGGGGCGCACCAGATTTTCCCAGAGCGTCTGACTTGTGATGGGGACACGTTCAATCGCCAGCCAAAGTAAAAGCTCGCGTTCCTGCTGCGTCAAGCGCGCAAACTGCTGGTCCAACAAGCTGCTGATATCATCAAAGAAAAGACTCTCTTCCTCCAAAAATTCGGCAATATCTCCCTCAAATAGCTCGCGGATTGTTTCTGCAACCAGTTTTAACGCCAATGGATTACCAGAATAGGTATGCAGAAGTTGCGTTGTCTGCACCTCATCACCAACCACCCCTGCGCGTTGCAAAAGTTGTTGACCCGCAACCAAGGGCAACCCTTGCAGTGCCAAGAGTCCACTGGTGGGGGCTTGTGTGTTGAGTTCGGTTGCCAGCTCGTGCGGACGTTCACGACTGGTGAGCAGGAGAGAGCCCCGATGATCGCCATGCAGAAAGAAGTGTAGCAACTGTGCATAGGCGTCATAGCCCTGACGAAATGTGCCCGCACTGCCGCCTTGCAGAATGCTCTCCATGTTGTCCAACACAAACAGACAGCGGTGGGGCTGCATGAGTTCGAGCAGAAGCCTGAGTTGCTGGTCCAACGTGGCCGGTAAATCAACGATCTGTTGGTTGCTCAATTGTTGTACCCACGCTTGCAGAATCACTGTGAGTGGTGGGCTGTTCAACAGTGAATGCCAAATGATATAGTCAAATGCATCTGCTGGTTCATCTACTGGCATATCTACCAGTGCCTGCACAACACGCGCCGCCAACGCCGTTTTTCCCTGTCCACCCATACCCAAAATGGCAACCACACGACGTTGCTCATCGACTAACCACGCCTGCAAAAGGGTCTGCTGCTCCTGCCGCCCATAAAAATTGGCTTCTTTGGGCATCATGCTAATATCTGTTTTGGGCGTTGAACGCTGCGTTTGTTGCTTGGATTGTTTTGTAGATTGTTTTATAGACTGGTTTGCAGACTGGTTGGACACAGGTTGCAACTTGTTCGCCTCAACAACCCCATGCCAAGGTGTTTGCGGTTGAGGTGCGGGTGATATCTTCGTGGCTGGGATGCGCGAGGCTGAGGTTTGGCGTTGATCATCTGACATGCCCCAACCACCGGACTTAATTTGTCTATACAGATCAACCGTCTCCGGCATGGGGTCCACATCCAGTTCATCCGCCAGAATTTGCCGACATAGCTCATATTGTGCCAAAGCCGCCGCCCGTTGACCGCTTTGTGCCAATAACTTCATGCGCAGACGATGACCTGTCTCGGACCAAGGCTCCAACTGTAACAGCCGTTGCGTCGTCGCCAGCCCCAGCGTGTAGGCTTCTTGCTGGAGACAGTGCTGCGCCAATTGTTCATACCCACGCAGAGTGAGTAGGTGATAGGCTTCGCGCTGTGCCAATGCCCACTCGTCAAAGTAGACGGCGTTGCGGATATGAAAGCCCTGTAAAAACTCCCCGCGATAAGTTGCGAGTACCTCGCTAAACCCCTCAAGCGCATCTGCATCCACGCTTGGCTGTTGCTCAAACGTATTGGCCGACAATTGCAAGTGTCGGACATCCAGCACCCAAGATAACTCCTGCGTCATTGCCACGCTCGGCTTTGTTTCGAGCCACTCCGCACCAATCACTTTGCGCAAATTACTCAGTGCATGGCGGAGATTGCGTTTTGCTTTGTCATCGGGCAATTCTGGCCACAGGAGGCCAGCGAGCGCATCACGCGTATGTGCCGTGTTTGTCGTTGCCAAATAGACAAGCAGGGCAAGGTCTTTGCGTGTATTAAATCGGGTCACTTCTGCACCATCGACATAGATTTGCGGTTTGCCCAAGAGCAAGAGTTCAAGTTTCTTCATCGTTTTTCTTTTTCAACGCTTTTTCAACTTCTTTTTCAACGCTTTTCTTGATGTTTCTTCAACGCCGCACTGTTATTTTATGTGTAGATGATTGATATATATCAATGATCAAGCATCAAAGCTGCACTGTCCTATTATATACATAAAATGACAAAAGTGCTATTGATAAAATTTGGCTACACTTTTGCCAATTGAGGAGGAACGCATGAACCATCTACACACACAGCGAATGCCCATATACCAATCAACAGCGCTAATGTCCCGTCATGTGCCTATCAACCTCACCGCGATGACCAACGCCTCCGGCAGTAACGATGCAATGAACCAGCATAGCCATCTCATGACTGAGAATCTACATGGCCCCTTGCGTCGGCAAATCGACAATGCGATGGCACAAATACACGAACGCGATGCGCAGTTGGCACATTTGAATGACATGATCACGCTTCTTCAACAGCGCTATGAAGCAGAATTGTCACAACGGCAGAAAGATGAGCGCGAAAAGGATAGCCTCTTTACAATCATTGAACAACAGACTGAGCAGTGGCGCATCCTCAGCCGTTTGCTGATTGAGAAGGCCGATATCGCCCCGCAAGGGTATGGATTGGTTCTGCTGGAACAAGCCTCACAAAATCTAGCTATGGTTTTGCAAGCGTTTGAGCAAATTGCACAGTCGCTCGAACAGGGACAGGCCATCCAAGCATCGACAGAAGCACATTTTCAGAACACGATGAAGATACTAGCGAATACAAAACAATATTTGGAACAAATTAGCCAAGCAGAGAGCCAACTCGCAGACACGTCACTGCCTCAATCTGAGTCTCAATCTGATGATAGCAGTAATATTTTGTCGGCGCTCACACCCCGTGAACAAGAGGTATTTCGGCTATTGGTGAGTGGTGCATCCAACAGTGAAATCTGTAACACATTGACCGTGAGTGAAAGTACGGTGCGCACCTACCGGATGCGTATTATGCAAAAGCTTGATGTGGACTCGTTTGCAGGATTGGTGAAGTTTGCGGTGAAGTATAACTTGACAACGTTGGATTAAGGCGAATCCCCAAAATACGTAGTGATCAAACAGAGTCGGAACAATATTTGTCTAAGGTGTTGCTGACCATTACAGATTTTCATCCCTTTGATTACCTTTCCGCTATCTGCACATTTTCTGTCAATTTATTATTTTCTTCATTTTGGGGTTCGGTCCACTCTCGCCCCTGTCTTCAGCCCGTAAAATACGCAGTCTGCTCGGCCCCGTGCTATCACGACATGTTTTTTATAGTCCCACGGTGGTGGATATAAAAACGGTATCTTGACCGTATTTGCCATCCACCACTGTGACTGTTAACTCATTGTGGGACGGTAATGTCTTGTCGGTTAGCAATTCCCCCAACTGGTTTAAACCCAATATCCGTGAATGAATTAAAATTCATTATAATGAGTAAAGATTCATCGAAAATTGTAGTCAAATCTGCAAAACTAAGCCATATTTTCGCACGTTAGTACTGGCTTGGTCTAAAATATCGTGCTAATTGTTCGTGTTTGGCTCTGTTTTCTGCCGATTTGAGTTGGAATATATGTCAAATTTCGGAAAACAAGAATGAATATATATTCATTCACAGGTGACTCATGCTTTCCGCCCCAGCGGCTCTGACGCATTTCACGCATCCATGCAGCACTATCTCTCATCTCTTCTCGGTCGCTCCACATCCCAATAAATGATATTAGTATACCGCATAATGACCAGTGGCAAGTTTACCTAAAATCCACCAACCCCATCTGTACTGCCAGTGCGGCCTGCGTCCGATCCGAAACGGCGAGCTTCCCCATTATCTCGCTGACGTGATTGCGCACGGTCCCTGTTGCTAAATGTAATTGCTCGCCGATCTCGCGGTTGTTCAACCCTTTAACGACCAATGCAAGTACGTCGAGTTCGCGTGGCGTTAACGCCTCAACGAGCTTTGTAGGCTGGGGCGCGGATTGCTGAGCGTGGAGGGCTTGCCGCAGCACTTTACCTGCGATGGCGGGTTCGAGGAAGGTTTCCCCCGCAACCGTGCCTTTGATGGCAGCAATCAACTGGGCTGGGCGGGTATCTTTGAGCAGATAGCCTGCTGCACCTGCCCGCACCGCATCAAAGACCCACTCATCTGCGGCATAGGTTGTCAGGACGAGGATGGGGAGTGTTGGGTGTTCCCGTTTGAGGCGGCGAGTAGCCTGCACACCGTTCATCACGGGCATTTGCAAGTCCATCAGTACCAAGTCAGGCGACAGGGTTTCGACCAATGCAAGTGCTTCCTCTCCATTACGTCCAGCCAAGGGTAATCGGCTGTCCCTTTTTCGTTTAATGATACAACTTCAAGCAGTTGTGCTTCTGTCAAATCGCCTAATGGATATGTTTTCATGCTCCTACCCTCCGCTATAATGTATCGTCAAAACCTCAAACTGATACTATTCATTATAAATGAAAGACCTATAGAAACAAAAAACCTGCCATGTGGCAGGTCTCTTGTAGACAATTGATTTAGTTCAGTAAGAAAGTCAGAAGTTTGTTACCGTTTAGTTCTGTACCAGTGGCAAGAAAGTCGTGAATGTCTGCGCTGGCAGTTCGTTCATTTCCATGTCAGCGTCTACTGTGTTGACACCGAAGTCGAAAGCCGCTGCGCCACCCAATTCG
>JBCCFC010000543.1:0-8710 GCA_039029935.1 Chloroflexota bacterium | reverse complement strand
GAATGAATTCGGCGTCTAATATAGGAAGAGTACTGAAGTACACTAGTTTGTATCTACAAAAACCTGTTTTAATAGGTTTCCTATATTAACATGGGATTTGAATCTCATGTAGTTTAATTAACATAACTACTATGGTGGCGACAAATTTATTTATAACATTATAATGTTTATCTTTTCTTCTAGGGAGGAACAGTAGAAATGAATTTACGACCATTGGGCGACCGTCTGGTTGTATTGCCCAGCGAACAGGAAGAACAAACGGCTTCTGGTATTTTCTTGCCAGAAACTGCCAAGGAAAAACCACAGCAGGGTACAGTAGAGGCTGCTGGCCCCGGTGCGCTTAAAGACAATGGAGAGCGCACAGCAATGGATGTTCAGGTTGGTGAAACCGTATTGTACGCTAAGTATGCTGGCACAAGCATCAAAGTGGGCGACAAAGAATATTTGATTCTGAAAGAAAGCGATGTTCTGGCCGTTGTTGAGGGCTAGGATTCTAAAATTTGACGCATACTCTATTTATATAGGTTATTAGGAGAACGTAAATAAAATGGCTAAACAACTTGTTTTTGAAGAACAGGCTCGTCGTAGTCTTAAAGCTGGTGTAGATGCATTGGCAAACGCTGTAAAAACAACTTTGGGACCAAAAGGCCGCAACGTTGCACTGGACAAAAAATGGGGCAGCCCAACCGTTACACATGACGGTGTGACTGTTGCCAAGGAAATTGAATTGGAAGACCCATTTGAGAATATGGGTGCGCAGTTGCTCAAGGAAGCAGCCACCAAGACCAATGATGTCGCTGGTGATGGTACAACCACTGCCACTGTATTGGCACAGGCTATCGTCAACGAAGGTCAGAAGAACATGGCTGCTGGTGCCAACCCAATGCTGCTCAAACGTGGTATTGAGGCTGGTCGCGACGCGATTGTTGCTGCCATCCAAGGCATGGCAACACCCGTTGATGGTAGAGAGGGCATTGCGCAGGTTGCAAGCATCTCTGCTGCCGACCGCCACATCGGTGGGTTGATCGCTGAGGTCATGGACCGTGTTGGTAAAGACGGTGTTATCACTGTTGAAGAGAGCAAGGGTTTGGAATTCGAGACTGAGTATGTTGAAGGCATGCAGCTAGATCGCGGCTACCTCAGCCCTTACTTCGTCACCAACTCAGAGCGCATGGAAGCCGAAATTGCGGATCCATATATCCTGATCACAGACAAGAAAATCAGCAGCGCACAGGACATCGTTCCTGTACTCGAAAAGTTGGTCCAAATTGGCAAGCGCGAATTTGTCATCATCGCTGAAGATGTAGACGGTGAAGCACTGGCAACATTGGTCCTCAACAAGCTGCGCGGCATGGTCAACGCACTGGCAATCAAGGCTCCAGGCTTTGGCGACCGCCGCAAGGCAATGTTGCGTGACATCGCTATCCTGACTGGTGGACAGGTAATCACCGAAGAGTTGGGTCGCAAGTTGGACAGCGTTATGTTGGAAGACCTCGGTCGCGCGGCCAAATTGGTCAGCACCAAGGACGCCACCACTATTGTTGACGGTGCTGGTTCTTCTGACGAAATCAAGGGACGCATCGATCAGATTCGCTCTGAAACCGAAGCAAGCACAAGCGATTACGACCGCGAAAAATTGCAGGAACGTCTGGCGAAGTTGGCTGGCGGTGTTGCGATTGTTCGTGTGGGTGCTGCCACAGAGACTGAACTGAAAGAGAAGAAGCACCGTGTTGAGGATGCGTTGAGCGCAACCCGTGCGGCTGTTGAAGAAGGTATCGTGCCAGGTGGTGGTGTTGCACTGATCAACTCTATTCCATCATTGGACGGTATTGAACTGGACGGCGACGCTGCCACTGGTGCCAAGATTCTGCGTCGTGCGCTGGAAGAACCAATGCGCATGATCGCGACCAACGCCGGTTTGGACGGTGCGGTTGTGATCGAGAAGATCCGCGCGGCACACAGCGACGGTGGCAACACCACTGGGTACGACGTTATCAGCAACAGCTATGTTGACATGCTCGAAGCGGGCATCATCGACCCAGCCAAAGTAACGCGCAGTGCGGTTGAAAACGCAAGCTCTATCGCAGCCATGATTCTGACAACTTCTGCTCTGGTAACAGACATTCCAGAAGAGGCTGCACCACCAATGGGTGATCCTGGTATGGGTGGCATGGGCGGTATGATGTAAGATTGTTGACGGATTCGCTAAACGATATACGGTGAAATAAAAAAGTGGACACTTTATAAAGTGTCCACTTTTTTATTTGATGGACTGGCCCTACCTTTGTAGAAAAGCTTTACGCATAAAATCGTATATCAGAATGCCAGAACCCACCGCTACAAAAGGCCATAAGCAAAACAGGGTAATATACATCAAAAGCCTGAACTGACTATCACGACGCCATTGCCATACGCTACCATCACCTCGGACGACAAAATGTAGTTCTGTTGAACTGATTTCACCGACACGCAATAAACGCTGATGATCGACTGCACGATCCATTGTCCGAATCTCTGTGTCATCTTTGATGGGCCGATTATATTGCCAGTTTCTAATGGATGAATGCGTCGTCTTTGTCCAGAGATTACTGCCAGACGAACAACAGACATAAATATCACCCTTCGTATTTTCAATATATAATATGGGTGTCCATGGTCCCCAAAAATCAGTGCCAACGATTTTTATTGCACCATCAGGTGGCGTTCCTAGTGACTGCCATTGATTGAATAACCCCTTGTCAGCTTCAATCGTAAACCAAACTAGCCCTAATGCGATGACAATTGCACAAATTATTGATACGGTAAAGAGAAGAAGACGACGAATCACCTTAATCATAACGAGGTCTCCTGAATATAGAACAAATATTATAATGATCGCAGATAGCCGCGTAACCGCTGCCAACGTTCCTGAATACGACCAACCGCTTCGGCCCGTGTTCCATGCAATCCATATTGCTCCATACTCACATCCTGACTTAAGGCACGTATCTCACGTGATACAATACGAACTTGATCAGCCTGCGCGGAATGTGTCTGCGCTACGCCACGCTCAACCAAGAAATCCGATAGTTCTTGCCCATATTCAAGCACGGTTTCGCCAACCATAAGCGGACGCCCCATCCGCTGCCCCCACCGCAAAACCATCGGCCAAGGCTCTTCACGCGCCGTTTGCCACCGCCGTACAAGCAGCCATCCTCCCCACAGCAGCCCCGCCAATGGCAATAGCCAAAAAGTCATTTGCCAGTTTAATTGTTCCTGTAACTGTTCATACCAACTAAGTGCTAACGTTGTCTCTGGCAGTTGTGGCAATGAAGGTAATTGAACACCACCAGCCAATTCTAGCGTTGGGTCCGTCCCAATACGCTCTAGCTCAGATCGTCCCGCTGTCGGCTCAAAAGCAATCCAGCCGTATTCGGGGAAATAGACTTCCGGCCATGAATGGGCTTCCGCTTCCGTAATTACCCAGACAAACTCAATTGGGTCCCAACGACCAACAGCATATCCCGTCGCAAACCGTGTTGGCAGTCCAGAAAGTCTCGCCAGAACAGTAAAGGCTGTTGCATAATAATCGCAATACCCCCGTTGCAAATCAAACAGAAAATAGTCGGCAATATCTTCCACATCATCAGGCGGTTCAGGAATGTTTAGATCATATTCATAGGTACGCAGAAACGCTTCAATGGCAGACGCCTTCTCAAACGGTGAGGTCAATCCATCAGTCAGTTCAACAGCCAGTTCTTTGGTACGGTCAGTCACAGATGGTGGGAGTCGCAGATGAAAAGAAAGATCATTCTGAGCAGAGCCATCTTCCACAAACTCTGGTATTTCTATCCAAGGGTACGCCTTTCTCAAGGCTGAGGTATTCAGCGCTGGCACAGCCGAAATGAGTGTATAACTTTCGTCTTGTGTACCACGAATTCTCGACCATAATGCAACCAAATCATCGGTTGTGCGCAAATCTGCGCGGTAATCAACACCAGGTTCAATCGGTTCTCCTGCTCCAAATAAAATGCGAGAATCCATATATAAAAATACATTTTGTACCAATGTGCGCCGCCCCGTTCCCGGGACGACTTGGCGATTGCCCTTGCTTTCGGAGACAAAATTTGAGAGCGCAGGGTCTGTTTGGTCAGACATGATTCCAGCCCAAGATGTATTGGCGGCAAGCCGTTGTTTGACCAATGCTTGAGGGTTGGACCACCCCAATCCGTTATACATGCTGAGGGTAGCGCCACGCATATAGTGTCCCATTGGCGCAGCATCATAAAACTCAGGCAGGTCTTCCGGGATAGGCTCGTTGGTGCGCACACGCATGACAACGCGCTCACCCAAGTTGGGATCACCGGACAGCAAAAAGTCATTGGGTAAGCCGCTCATAATTCCACCCTGTTGCGCATATGAAACCGCGTCAATATCAGGGAACATGCGCTCGCCCGTCGTTTCGATCTGCTCATTTACAGGGGACATCAAACGATAGTAGAAGCTAGCAATGGGTTCAATGGTGATGCTGGGCATCAATCCAGCAGCGGCAAAAATAAGGGCACAGACACCGACAGCCGTTAGCCCCCGCTCGATAAAGAGGTCTGGGTTAAAGTCCAACCCCAATCGTTCCCATTCTGTCACCAAACGATGATGATCAAAGAAGATATGCAACAGGACAGCTAAGGCCAACGCGACAAGAATCAAGTATCGCTGACCTTCACCTTGCGGGTTTCCATACAAAGCCAAAGAGACTAACACCCACAAAATGGGTAACGCGGCCACAAACCCCTTACTGCTTGGCTCTTGCTGATTAACAGCGGTGTCCTTCTCCATCATGGAGGGCGAAACTTTTGGAAGATTCCCGGAGGCAGATTGTGCTGCTATATTCTGAAGGTTGGACTGTGCAGTTGATAGACGAGGTTGACGAATAATCCAGGTTGTCCAAAATCCTAACACCCATAGCACGATGCCCGCCAATGCCGCAAAGACCAAATCATCTTGTGCCGCCCCACCGCTGCTCACCCCTTGCCACCATACATTGAAACGGAGTGTAAACTGGGTTAAATCCGCACTCATTTGCGGCAGTACTGTTGCCCATGCCCCAGACCGAACAATGCTGATCAGTTCCGAGAACGTTGGCAACCAGCCAATCACAAACTGACTGACAAATAGTACCGAGATGACAAGCAATACCCACAGTTTGATGGCTGCCGGCCATACAGCGGAGAGCAGTCCTCGGACACGTGGCGACTGTTGTTGAGCGGTATGCACAAATCCGGCATTGCGTCCCCAAAATGTACGCGGAGTTTGCCACCCCAACAGAATCCATAGGATAAATACAGATACGGGGCCAATCCATTCCAAGGACGCGTCGATATTTCGGGGATTAATCC
The DNA here is from genome assembly GCA_039029935.1 of Chloroflexota bacterium. Classification (GTDB taxonomy): domain Bacteria; phylum Chloroflexota; class Anaerolineae; order Caldilineales; family Caldilineaceae. The sequence goes on along the minus strand of JBCCFC010000543.1, from coordinate 3,335 downwards.
AGTCGGTTGCGCGGATAGCCTGTGCGGGCAAAAGTGAAAGCCAAGTGACCATGAGGAAAACAGGCCAGCCTAGATAAGGACGCCAATCAATCAGAAAGCGTTTGGCAATCCGAAAAGGTAAAATCATTTCATCTTGCATAGTAAATCCCTAAGACTGCTATACATCTTCTTCAATTTCAACGGTAACGACGCCACCGGAGGGAGTTGTCCGGGTCAATTTACGTGTACGGCGTTGTGTTGTCAATGTGGGAAGCGGTGTCCCTAACGACAATGTCTGAACAGGAATGTGAGACGCTGCGAGTAATTCGACAATATTCTCATGCACATTCTCTTTGACATTTTCCTCGGCCATTTCTACACTTTGGTGTTCAAGCGTTTGTGTACTGTCAATCCAAACCACACTGCTCTCGACACCCAACGCTTGCACATGGAGGAGTTCCGCAGCCCATGACAGATCCCGCTGTGCCGTGACGACAACAATGGTCCGCCCACGCCCCAAAATTTCGCGGTTGCTCCGCAATAGTTGCGCCAAAGATACTGTTCCCATCTGTATAGGTGCAAGTGCGCCCAAAATTTGCCAAAGATGCGCTTGCCCAACCTGTGTCGACACAAGCACGGTCTCGCTATTCGAGATGGCAAATAGACCGACAGCGCGTCTATCTGTGCCATGCAATAACTCGGACGCAAGGCTGGCAGCAACAACAATGCCGTACTCAAGACTATCACGTACATAGGCATCCGCAAAAGAGTGCCTGTCTTCCTCATTCAATTGACGAGAGAGTAGAGATGTGTCCCAAGAAGGCGTTTTTTTGTCCTCTGGCTCCGCTGAATCCAGTCGATAATGGCCTGTTTCATCTAAATCCAGTACAATCCACACATCACTTGTCGGCTCAATCGCTAATTCCGTGACCATCAAACGGCCGCGATGCGCTGTTGTGGGCCAGTGCAAATAACGCAAACTGTCGCCAGCACGATATTCACGAACACTGGGGGACCGCAATGTCCCTCGTAATGGGCGATGACGGCGTTCTTTGGCATCTGTATGACCTTGGGGCCAGGATAAACGGGGGAGTTGTGCAACACGTGGGTAGATGACCAATGTTTCATGATGGTCAAATTTGATATCAAGACGAAAAAGTCCAAGCGGATCACCAAGCTGTAATTGATGGGGACCTAAACGATAGAGGCCACGCTTTTGACATGTATAGCTTGCGCGCCATTTGTACGTGCTAAAAGAGCCACAGGCCAGTACTTGCCCAGGACGATATTCAGGAAGTTCTGAAAAGTCAAAAAACGTTGCCCACAAAGCTGGGATAGGGCTTTGGTTTTGCAGGACAAATTCTTCTTCCAATACATCACCTGCAACCAACACTGTTCCCTGTCGTGTACGCTGTAAGTCAACTGTATCAGGTCTCGCCAATAGCCGAATCCACCAATAGCTAAACCCATACAGCCCGACCAAGACGATCAGCAGCGTGATCCATACTGGGTGCGGTGTGAGTAGTTGATTCAAGATGACCAATGGAACAAAATATAGAGGCCAACGGACTTGTAGTATAATCTGTTTAGACGGCTCTAATCCATAATTCCAAAGCGCAGAAAGCATCAAACCAAGACGATCAAAAATAGACCCATTTGCAACAGACTCTTGGGTATTCTGTCTGTGATTCATCTTTTGATTGTCTTTACTAAATATCAACGAAGATTGTATCATTTTATTATGAACCAATTAACCACTAACCAACAACGGACAAAACAGCGAGTGAATGATGAAATGCAGAGCAGCCATCTAAAATCAGATGGCAGTGTTTCAGCGATAATACAGACACCAGCACATTATATCAGCGGTGTGTACAAAATGGAACTCAAATATCCAGCCACACAGCATACCCAAATTGCATCAAGGCGACCACAGGATGCAGGATTTTATTATTTGGCTCGTTGTTACGAAAATTCATCAGATTGGTCGATCTATCTAAGAAGACCGCTCTTTATAGCAGATAGAGTGTTTCTCCATAGTCAGGCGAGCGGCGAAACAAGTTTGGCAGAATCAGGAGCAATACAAGAAGAAGTATTGACTGTAATCATCCCTGAGAACAGTGATCCCGGTTACTTGTGGCTTCAAAATCAACGACAGGGGACATCTATTAACTTGATAGGCCCCTTTGGGACTCCTTTCACGCTTCCACCAAACCGCAAGAATCTGTTAATCATCACGGAACTAGCAATGGCCAATCTATATCGCTCTGTGATCGAGCAATGTTTAGATCGAGGTGGTCGGGTGAGCATGATTGTTCATGTAGAGTACCAGCATCATCAAGATGTTGCACCAGAAATCGATCAACCCATTTATCAAGGTTTTGTTACACAACTCCCCGTGGCAGTCGAACTACAATTAATTCATAATGAGGATAAATCTCATCTGAAAACACATCAGCAAATTTGGGAGACCATTTGGAAACCCAATCTGTCAACGTTTCTACAATGGGCCGATTTAGTCTATGCCAGCACCGACGCATATCTATATCCATTACTCGCAGCCGAAATTCGCCAGCAGCGTCTACGTCTCGAAGCAGGGTTTGCACAAGCGTTTGTCGAAACAGACCTGATATGTGGTGTTGGTGCTTGTCTAGGTTGTACGATACAACTTGCAGACGGTAGTCTGACGCGGGCATGTGTACATGGACCTATTTTTGATTTGACACAGCTTGGATAGAAGATAATATAGAGAGTAAAAAAAGCTTTCAGCATTTCAGCACTTCAGTACACTGACTGACAATCTGACTGGCTGACAAGCTGACAAGCTGACTTTATACTTTCCTATGCTCAAATCCCACAGTCTTCAGTTGTGTCCTGGATGGTGGCTCGCAACCGAAAAAAATCGCACAGGATTAAGTATTCTTCTTCCAACTGGAGACAAGTGGAGTGGGAATTGATTCAAATGAGCAATGACTATAACTTCTCGTGCCTGCAATGATCTGTAAAATCAATAGTGCTATACCATGCCAAGTCCCTTGTCGTAAAACTGTTCCGTTTGTGCACCTTCCGATATACGCAGTAGAAAGCTCGAATACAACAAAAGAAAGCCTAAAGTTCAGCAATAATCAAGGGACAGTTTTCAAATACCAGTACACTGAATTCCACTATGTGAATCATGTTCGCTGGGGAAACGGGGCTACAAGACTCTTCGCTGGTAAACAGTGGGCCACGCATCACCAACCAGAAGAGAAAGAGGGTGAGAGATACTTGCTAACAAAGCAACAGCATTTTACGAGCAACAATAAAAGGAGAGCACTTCATGTAAGTCATGCTGACCAAATGAATGAATCTGAGGT